>NZ_CEEDOS010000032.1:0-23714 GCF_979256525.1 Klenkia sp. AC732
GACCCCGACTCCGAGGAGAAGTGCAACAGCCCATCGGCCGGATCGAGGACCCAGTGCGACCCGTAGGCCCACCCGAACCCCTCACGGACAGCGGACAACGCAGCCCGCACCGCCTCCTGGCTGGACGAGACACCCGCCAACGCCGACACCACCGACGTCACCGCATCGACGTCGGCCTCCGCGTCGGCGGTGAGGGCGGCCGCGCGGGCGGCGGCGTGGGAACGGGACAGGGCGGATCGCACGTGGGCCCTCCAGGGGCTGTACGGAGCGCGGGCCGCGGCTTCGACCGTCTCCTGTCTCTCCCTTCGGCGGCCCAGCCAGCCACTGAAGCGGTGGTTGAACACCGGATCAGTCTGAATCAGCCGTTTCCGGAACGGGCCCATCCGGGCGGGAGAAGACGTACTCGGCGAACACCCCGTCGGCGGAGTACTCCGCGGTCTCCAGCACCAGGCCGGCCCGCTCCGCGAGAGCCTCGAACAGCCAGGTGAACGTCGAGTGCTCGTCGCGGACGTGCTCCTCGAAGTCCGCGCGACTCCACCCGTCGCCGCCGTCGGGACCGCCGGTGGCGCACCACGCCTCCAGCCGCTCCTCGGCCTCGTGCACCTCGAAGGACCAGACGACGTCCCAGACCCGGAGCACCCCGCCGGGGCGCAGGGCGTCCCGGATGCGGGCCAGTGCGACGCCCTTCCAGAAGTCGGGCAGGTGGTGCATCGCGTACCGGCTGTAGACGACGTCGGCCGGCGGACCCTGGTGCTGGTAGTCCAGGAACCCGGCCTGCACGACGGTGACGTTCTCCAGCCCGGACCGCCTCAGCTTGGCCTCCAGCTCGGCGATCATCACCGGGGAGACGTCGACGGCGACCACCCGCCCGCACACCCGCGCCGCCGCGAGCGCGAACTGACCGGTGCCCGTGCCGAGCTCCACGACCACCGAATCGCCGTCCATGCCCCAGCGCTGCAGCAGCGCCACCTCACGGTCGGGGGCGGCGTCCTCGATGGCGTCGTAGCGCGCGACGTGCCCGGCGTCGAGGTTCTCCCGGCCCGCGCTGGCGACCTGGTCCAGCAGCCACCCCGGACGGCCTGGTGCGTCTGCTGCTGTCATGCCCCGACCGTAGGGCCGGCGCGTCCCGCGGACGAGACACCGCCACCCCTCGTCCCAGGCGCCGCCGACGCTGCGAGCGGGGTGCCAGGACCGCACGCGCCGGTCGCGGGTGGACCACGCGGCTCACATGCGTCTGCTGCGATACGGCATGGGATCGTTTGGGCTCCGACCTGCGGCGATGTCCGTCCGGGATCTGATACCAACGGCCTCGCAATCCGCCCCCGGGATGACGCCACACGGCCTCCGCGGGCCCTAGGGTCTGGCTCACCGCCGTCTGAGAAGGAGAACCGTGCGCGTCTTGCGAGGTCCCGCCGTCCTGTCCGCCGCCACCGTGCTCGCCGTGCTGCTGGCCGGGTGCTCCGGCTCGGGGGACGACGACGCGTCCGGCGCGCCCGCCGAGCAGACGTCGCCCCTGTCGGATTACCTGAGCGCCGTCTACGGCGGCGACCTGTCCCCCGACGAGCAGGAGCGCCAGTTCGCCGAGCAGCAGGCTCAGACCGAGGAACTGGTCGCACAGTGCATGCAGGACGAGGGTTTCGAGTACAGCCCGGACACCCAGAGCGGCGGCTTCACCAGCGGAGAAGACATCGAGTACGAGCCCGAGGACCGCGACTGGGTCGCCCAGTGGGGTTACGGCGCCGTCAACTCCCCCTTCAACGACCCGGCGCAGCCCACCGAGGAGTACGTGGACCCCAACGGCGACTACCTCGCCACGCTGTCGGAGTCCGAGCAGGCGGCGTTCAACGAGGCGCTGTACGGGCCGGGCCCCGACGAGGACGAGATCTCCGAGGACGGGTCCTTCGACTACGACTGGCAGACCGCCGGCTGCCAGGGCGCCGCCCAGCACCAGGTGTCCGGGGACGACCCGAGCCAGTCCGAGGAGTTCAAGCCGCTCTTCGACGCGATCAACGCCCTCTACGAGGACACCCAGTCCTCCCCCGAGATGTCCGACCTGGACGCCGAGTGGGCCGCGTGCATGGACGCCGCCGGCAAGACCGGGTTCACCACGCAGGCCGACGCGCAGAACTCGGTCTACGACGACATGAACGCCCTCTACGAGGAGATGCCCGTCTCCGAGGACGGCAGCGGTGAGCTCGACCCGGCCGCCACCGACGCGCTGGCCGAGGAGGAGGTCGAACTCGCCCTCGTCGACCTGGACTGCCGCGAGGAGACCGACTACCGGGACCGGTCGGCGGAGGTCACCCGCGTCGCCGAGGAGCAGTTCATCAGCGACCACCAGGCCGAGCTCGACGCGCTCGTCGCCGCCTCCGAGCAGGACTGAGCCGGTGCCGGAGGAGACCCCCGCCCCGCCCGGGGACCCCGCCCCCCGCGCCTCGCCAGCAGCGCGGCTGCGGGCCCGGCTCGGCGCACTGCCGACCCTGGTGCGCCGCAACCGAGCGCTCTGGGTGACCGCGGCCGTCGCCGTGGTCGCCCTGGTCGCCGGGCTGCTCGTGGGCCGGTTCGTGGTGGCCCCGGACGACGCCTCGGCGCAGGTCCCGAGCCCTGGCCTGGTCACCGTGCCGGTGGGGTTCGGCCCGCTGAGCAACGACGTCACCATCCGCGGCGAGGTCGGCTACGCCGACTCCGTCGAGGTCACCATCGACACCTCCTCGATCTCCGGGCCGGCGGTGGTCACCGGGCAGGTCCCCGAGGTGGGTGCCGAGCTGGGCCCGCTGGGCGTCGCCCTCGAGGTCGCCGGCCGGCCCGTCGTGGTGCTGCCCGGTGAGCTGCCGGCCTACCGCACGCTGCGCTTCGGCGTCTCGGGCCCCGACGTCGTCCAGTTCAAGGAGGCGATGCGGGCCGTGGGCCTGGACGCCGGCGACCCGGCCAGCAACGTCTTCGACCAGACCGCCGCCGCCGCCGTCACCTCCCTGTACGCCCAGGCCGGCTACCCGGTCCCCTCCGACGAGGACGGCGCGCAGGAGGGCGTCCGGGCCGCCGAGCAGGCCGTCTCCGCCGCCCAGGCGGAGGTCAGCTCGGCCCAGGGCGGCCCGACGGCGGTGCAGGTGCAGGAGGCCGACAACGCGGTCGCCGCCGCCCGCCGCGAGCTGGACGCCGCCCTGGCCGCCACCCCCGACGACGGCGTGGCGATCGGTGGGCTCCGCGACGCACTGACCCTGGCCCAGCTCCAGCGCCAGGCGCTGAACGCGCCCAAGGACACCACCGCCCAGCGGGCCGCGCTCACCGCCGCGCAGGGCCAGCTCACCCAGGCCCGCACCGACCTCACCCGCGCCCAGCAGGAGGCACTGCCCTCCCTGCCCGCCGGCGAGGTGCTCTACCTGACCCAGCTCCCCCGCCGGGTCGACGCCGTCGCCGCCGAGCGCGGGAAGGTCCTGGACGGGGCCGCGATGACGGTCTCGGGGGCGACCCTGGCACTCAGCGGCACCGCCGCCGAGGCCGACGCCCGGTTGCTGGTCGCCGGGCAGCCGGCGACCTTCGACCTGCCCGACGGGACCGAGGCTCCGGCGACGATCAGCAGCGTCGAGCCCGGTGCCGACGGCGAGGCCCGCTGGACGGTGCTGCTGGCACCGGGGCCGCTGACCCCCGAGCAGGTCACCGAGCTGCAGGGCACCAACGTCCGGGTGTCGATCCCGGTCGGGGCGACCGAGGGCGACGTGCTGTCGGTGCCGCTGGCCGCGCTGAGCGCCGGGCCGGGCGGGGAGTCCCGGGTCGAGGTCGTCGACGGCGACCCGCGCGCGGGCGCACAGGCCCAGACCCGGCTGGTCGTGGTCGAGACCGGCCTGGCCGCCGACGGCGCCGTCGAGGTCCGGCCCACCGACGGCGACCTCGGCGAGGGCGACCTCGTCGTCGCGGGCCGGTGACCGCCAGCCCGGCGGCCACCACCGCACCACTCCCGGCCGGCGCGCCGGAGCCGGCGATCGAGCTGCGCGACGTCACCCGGTCCTTCCCCGGCCCGCCCGAGGTCCAGGCGCTCAAGGGCGTCAACGTCTCCGTCGCCGACGGCGAGTACGTCTCGATCATCGGCCCCAGCGGTTCCGGCAAGTCCACGATGCTGAACATCCTGGGCCTGCTGGATCGGCCCACGGTCGGTGAGTACCGGCTCGGCGGGGTGCTCACCAGTGGCCTGGGCGAGGACGAGCGCGCCGCTGTCCGAGCCCGGCAGCTGGGCTTCGTCTTCCAGGCCTTCCACCTGATGTCCCGGCGGACGGTGCTGGAGAACGTGCTGCTGCCGATGCTGTACGCCGGCACCCCGCGGGCCGAGCGGGAGCCCCGAGCCCGGGAGGCGCTGGAGCGGGTCGGCCTGGGCCATCGGCTGGGGTTCCAACCCGGCACGCTGTCCGGCGGGGAGCGCCAGCGGGTCGCGGTGGCCCGCGCGGTGGCCACCCGGCCGCGCGTGCTGCTGGCCGACGAGCCCACCGGCAACCTGGACCAGGCCACCAGCGCGGAGATCATGGCGCTGTTCGAGGAGCTCAACGACGACGGCCTGACCCTCGTCGTCATCACCCACGACGACGGCGTCGCCCGCCGGGCACACCGCCGCATCCGGCTGGCCGACGGCCGCGTCAGCAGCGCCGCGTGAGGGGACTCCGTGGACGCCGCGGTGGGCGTCGCGGCGACGCGGCCGGGCCGGCGACCACACCGCTGCGCGCCGTCGCACCGGCCGACCGGTTCCGGTTCAGCGACCTGCTGGGCGAGGCCACCGCCGACATCGGGTCCCGCCCCGGCCGGCTGGTCACCACGATCATCGGGACGGTGCTGGGGATCGCCGCGCTCATCGCCACCATCGGCTTCGCCCAGACCGCGGCCGGTCAGATCGCCCAGCAGTTCGACGCCACCGCGGCCACCCAGCTGTCGGTCACCCCGGCGACGGCGGACACCACCGGCGGCACGACCGTCGCCGCCGGGGTGCTGCCCTGGGACGCCCCGGCACGGCTGGAGCGGCTGGCCGGCGTCGAGTCCGCGGCCCTGCTGGCCGAGGTGTCGCTGCCCGAGGTGACCATCACCGCCGTCCCGGTCAACGACCCCTCGCAGGCACCGGTCGCCGCACCGCCGGTGTACGCCGCGTCGGAGGAGCTGCTGGACACCCTGGGCGGGCACGTGGCCACCGGCCGGTTCTTCGACCGCGGTCACGACGCGCGGGGCGACCGGGTCGCGGTGCTCGGCTCCCGGGCCGCCGAGCGGCTGGGCGTGCAGCGGGTGGACACCCAGCCCTCGGTGTTCATCGACGGCATCCCCTACACGGTGCTGGGGGTCGTCGACTCCTACGCCGCCCGCGCCGAGCTGCTCAACGCCGTCGTCCTGCCCACCGGGACGGCGCGCGCCGACCTGGGGCTCACCACGCCGGGCGACGCCCAGGCCCGCATCGCGATCGGCGCCGGACCGCAGCTGTCCGAGCAGGCCCCGCTGGCGCTGGCCCCCGACGACCCGGAGAGCCTGGAGGTCAGCGCGCCCCGCGGCCGTTCCGACCTCGGCGAGGACGTCCAGGCCGACGTGAACGGGGTGTTCGTCATCCTGTCGGTCGTCGTGCTGCTGGCCGGCGGAGTCGGCATCGCCAACGTGACGATGCTGTCGGTGGTCGAGCGGACCGGGGAGATCGGGCTGCGCCGCGCGGTGGGTGCCACCAGCCGGCAGATCGCGGGCCAGTTCATGGCCGAGTCCGTCGTCGTCGGTCTGCTCGGGGGGCTGATCGGCGCCTCGCTCGGGGTGTTCTCCGTCGTCGGCATCTCGCTGGCCCGCGGCTGGACCCCGGTGCTGGACCCCTGGGTGGCCGTCGGCGGAGCCCTGCTGGGAGCCGTGCTGGGCCTCGTCGCCGGGGGCCTGCCGGCCCGCCGGGCGGCCCGGATCGAGCCGGTCGACGCCCTGCGCGGGGGCACCTGACCGCGCCCCCCGTCCGGGCCCTCGACGCCCGTAGGGTCGGGGCGTGGAGATCGCTGAGGCACTGACCCTGCGGGCCGAGGCCCAGCGCAAGGTCCACCAGCTGCGGGCCCGGATCGCGGCCAACGCCCACCACCAGGAGGGCACCGAGCCCACCGAGGACGCCGCGGAGCTGCTCGCCGAGGCCGAGAGCGTGCTCGACGAGCTGGAGGTCTGGATCACCCGGATCAACCGGACCAACGCCGCCGTCGACCTGGGTGCCGACGGCACGATGACCGACGTGCTGGCCCGCCGCGACGTGCTGCGCCTGCGGCACGGCCTGCTGGTCGGGGCGGCCGACGCTGCGGGCGGCGAGGGCTTCCGGCACCTGCGCAGCGAGCTGCGGCAGCTGACCACGCTGCCGGTGCGCGAGCTGCGCGCCCGCGCCGACGACGTCGCCCGGGAGCTGCGCGAGCTCGACGTCCGGGTGCAGCAGGCCAACTGGACCCACGACCTGCTGGACTGACCGGCTCCTACACTGGCCCGGCCGTCGCGGGAGCCGGTAGCCACAGGGGAGCGGGCACGGACCCGACGGTCCGGCGGGCATCCGGACCACTGCTGGCAGGTGGGGGGCAGCCTCGGAGTTCGACTCTCCGGAGCACGACGCAGCCCAGCACGACGCACCACCGACAGTGCACGCAGCACGACTCACCACCACGTGCCGGTCCCTGCGGTGAGGGTGGGGCAGGGGTCTCCCGCGACGGCCCCCTCCGGGAGCGGCGCCCCGTTCCCGGGGACCGCCAGCTCCCCGGTCGTCGGCACGGCCCTAGGGTGCCGCCGTGGAGCTCCGGCAACTCGAACACTTCCTGGCCGTGGCCGCCGAGCGGAACTTCACCCGGGCCGCCGACGTCCTGCACATCTCCCAGTCGGGGCTCTCGGCCTCGGTGCGGTCCCTGGAGACCGAGCTGGGGGCCGACCTGTTCACCCGCACCACCCGGCGGGTCACCCTGACCGCGGCCGGCCAGGCCCTGGTCCCCGAGGCCGAGCGCACGGTCGCGAGCGCGGAGTCCGCCCGCGGGGCGGTCGAGGCCGTGTCGGGGTTGATGGGTGGCCGGGTGGCGGTGGGCTCGGAGTCCTGCCCCGGGGTGGTCCACCTGGCCGCGGACCTCGCCGCGTTCAGCCGGGCCCACCCGGCCATTGCGATGAGCCTGCTCATCGGGGGGTCCGAGGCGCTGGTGGAGCAGGTGGCCCGGGGGCAGCTCGACGTCGCCTTCACCGTGGTGACGGGTCCGGCGCCGGCGGGGGTGCTCGTGGAGCCGCTGGGGACCGAGGAACTGGTCGTGCTCGCCCACCCGGGACGCCAGCTCCCCACCGGGGTCACGCTCACCGACCTCGTGGCGCTGCCGCTGGCCGACTTCTCCCCCGGTGCGGCATCGCGGGTGCTCACCCACCGTGCGTTCGCCGCCGTCGGCGAGGACCACCGGGTCGCCTGGGAGGTCAACGACGTGCACACCCTGCTGGACCTCATCGGGGAGGACCTCGCCGTCGCCGTGGTGCCCCGGTCGATCGCCCGCAAGCGTGCCGACAGCCTGGTCGCCCACCCGATCGGCCAGCCGATGCCGACCTGGACGGTCGCCGTCGTCACCAACGACCGGCCCAGCCCGGCCGCCCGCGCGCTGCGTGCGCACACTGCCGCACGTCTGGGCCGCCCACTCGACTGATCGCTGCTGGTTCTGGGTGTCCGCTGATCCAGCTGTTGGACTCCTGGTTCTCCGTCACCGAGACTCCTCCCGGGTCAGCACGACACCACGACGACGGAGGACGACCATGGAGTACCGACAGCTGGGCGCCTCGGGCCTGAGGGTCTCGACGATCACCCTGGGCACGATGGGCTTCGGCGGTGGCGGCAAGTTCGCCAAGGTGGGCAACGCGCAGGTCGACGAGGCCCGCGAGCAGATCGACCTCTGTCTGGAGGCCGGGGTCAACCTCATCGACACCGCGGACGTGTACTCCGACGGACTGTCGGAGGAGATCGTCGGTCAGGCCGTCAGCGGGCGGCGCGACGACCTCCTGCTGGCCACCAAGGTCCGCTTCCCGATGGGCGAGGGCCCGAACGACTCGGGGCTGTCCCGCCATCACGTGGTGCGCGGCTGCGAGGCCAGCCTGCGCCGGCTGGGCACCGACCACATCGACCTCTACCAGCTGCACCAGTGGGACGGTCTGACCCCGCTGGAGGAGACGTTCGAGGCGCTGCGCCTGCTCGTCGACGCCGGCAAGGTCCGCTACGTCGGGATCTCCAACTACTCGGCGTGGCACCTGATGAAGGCCGTCGGTGTCACCGAGCGCCTCGGCCTGCCCCGGCCGGTCAGCCAGCAGATCTACTACTCGCTGCAGGCACGGGAGGCGGAGTACGAGCTGGTCCCGGCCACCCTGGACCAGGGGCTCGGGGTCCTGGTGTGGAGCCCGCTGGCCGGCGGTCTGCTGTCGGGCAAGTACCGGCGCGGCCAGCAGGCACCGGCCGGCTCGCGGCAGCTGCAGGAGTGGAACGAGCCCCCGGTCTACGACCAGGACGGGCTGTACGACACCGTCGAGGTGATCGTGGAGATCGCCGAGGCCCGCGGGATCCCGGCCGCACAGGTCGCCCTGGCCTGGACGCTGGCCAAGCCGGGGGTCACCTCGGTCATCGTGGGTGCCCGCACCACCGACCAGCTCCGGGAGAACCTGGCGGCCGCCGAGGTGCGCCTGGACGCCGAGGAGGTCCAGCGCCTGGACCAGGCGAGCCAGCCGCCTCTGCTCTACCCCTACTGGCACCAGGCCAGCACGGCCGCCGACCGGCTGTCCCCCGCCGACCTGAGCCTGCTCGCCCGGCACACCGGCTGACCGGTCGGTGACGGCGTGACCGGGGCCTGCGGGCCGGCCCCGGTCACGACCGGGAACGGCACGCGACCCCAGGGCCCTCCCTCGGCGAGGGCCGGACCCTCACCGGCTCGATGGAGTTCGAGCATCCAGCCAGCACGCCATCCACACGTCGTCCGCCAGCGTCCCGCCGGGCAGTCGGATCTCCTCGCGCAGCCGCCCTTCCTCCTCGAACCCGGCGCGGCCGTAGAGGGCGTGCGCCGCGGCGTTGGTGGACAGCACACGCAGACCGAGCTTGCGGACCCCCCGCCGCTGCGCCTCGACCAACGCCGCGTGCAGCAGGGCCGACCCCAGACCGAGCCCGCGGTGAGCCGGCTCCACGACGAGGGCGTTGAGGTGCAGGACGTGCGCGTTGGCCGACACCGGGAGATGACGGGCCAGGTGCGCGTACCCCGCGACGTCACCCCCGGCCGTGGCCACCAGCACGTCCTCGACGAGGCGGCGGCCGCCGAAGAACGCTTCGTGGGCGGGTCGCGGCGGGACGACCTGGAGCTCCAGCGGCCACGCGGACGCGTCCAACTCCGCCAGGGCCGCGTCGTCGTCCACGTGGGCCGGGCGCACACGGGCGCAGGTGTGAAGCGATTCCTTCATGAACGGACGCTTGCATGAAGCAGTGGCTTCAGATCCTGGGATGCAGCGGGCCTCTTCCACCGTGGGCGCGGAGGCGCTGGCGGCGTTGGGGGCCCCCGCCCGCTTCGCCCTGTTCAGCCACCTGACCGACCACGGGCCGCAGACCGCCACGCAGTGCGCCGAGGTCGTCGGACTGACCCCGTCCAACTGCTCGTGGCACCTGCGCGCCCTGGCGCGGGCCGGACTGGTGGAGCGCGTGCCGGGTGACGGGGACGCGCGCACGAGGCCGTGGCGTGCCACCGCCCAGCGCTTCGACCTGTCGGGCCAGGGGTCGCCCGCAGCCGCGACGGCAGCAGCAGCCGTCGGTCAGCTGCTCGAGGAACGGACCGAGCAGCTGCGACAGGAGCACCTCGAAGACCTCCCCGACCTGCCTGATGCCTGGCAGCAGGTGTCCGGGTCACACCGGCTGACCCTGCAGGTCACCCCGGGAGAACTGCGTGACGTCATCGACGGGGTGCGGGGGTTGCTGGAGGACCTGCGCTCGGATCGGGCCGACGCACCGGCCGACGCCCAACCCGTCGTCTTCTCCTTCACCAGCTTCCCGCACCCACACCGCACCGCCTGATCCCGACCGACCGGCCCTCCCCTCCCGCTGAGGCCAGGACCGGAGCGACGCCCGGCGCGGTGCGATCAGGGTCGTCGCCGGCGACTGCGACCCCGCCGGCCCGGACGTCTGCCCGAGGGGGCGCGGTCCCGCTCGCCGTTCCCCGACGCGGCGGTGCCCCCGTGACCGGGTCGTCCCAGGGGCTCGAGCGAGGCAGGTGAGCGGGTGCCCCCGTCGTACGGCGACCACGCACCCGGCTGAGGGTGTTCGACGCCGATCGGCGCATTCGTCCACCCGGGTTGCGCCGAGTCCGGTGTCCTCGGTGGGCCCTAGCCTCTGCCCATGCGTGCAGTCCAGATCACCCGCTTCGGCGGCCCCGAGGTCCTCGACGTCGTCGACCTCCCCGACCCCACCCCCGGCGAGGGCCAGACCCTCCACGAGGTGTCCGCGGCGGGGGTGAACTACGCCGACACCCACCAGGTGGAGAACTCCTACCTGGCCGCGCAGACCCTGCCGCTGGTGCCGGGCGCGGAGTTCGTCGGCACCCCGGTCGGCGGCGGGCAGCGCGTCGTCGGGCTGCTGGACGGCGGCGGCTACGCCGAGCGCGTCGCCGCGGTCGACCGGCTGTCCTGGGCGGTCCCGGACGGCGTCACCGACGAGCAGGCCCTGGCCCTCGTCCTGCAGGGCACCACCGCCTGGCACCTGCTGCGCACCAGCGCGCACCTGGCCGCCGGGGAGTCCGTCGTCGTCATCGCCGGCGCGGGCGGGGTCGGGTCACTGGCCGTGCAGCTGGCCAGGCAGTGGGGCGCTGGCCGGGTCATCGCCACCGCCTCCAGCCCGGACAAGCGCGCCCTGGCCGAGCGGCTCGGCGCCGACGCCACCGTCGACCCGGCGCTGGCCGACGACGACCCGAAGACCTTCACCGCCGCGCTGCGCGAGGCCAACGGCGGCAAGCCCGTGGACGTCGTCCTGGAGATGACCGGCGGCACCGTGTTCGACGGCTCGCTGCACGCGCTGGCGCCCTTCGGCCGGCTGGTGGCCTACGGCATGGCCGCCCGGACCCCGGCCGCACCGGTCCAGGCCCCGGCGCTGATGCAGAAGTCCCGCGCCGTCATCGGGTTCTGGCTGGCGCACTGCATGGCGCGCCCGGAGATGCTCGACGCGGCGATGACCGACCTGCTCGCCATGGTCGACGCCGGGACGCTGGAGCCGATCAGCGGCGGCCGCTACCCGCTGTCCGCCGTCCGCGAGGCGCACCAGGACATCCTGGCCCGCCGCACCACCGGCAAGCTCAGCCTGGACCCCCGCCGCTGAGGGCCTCCTCCCACCGTGGACCAGCTCAGCTGGTCCACGGTGAGTGCTACAGCAGGCGGTTGGTCCACAGCAGGGACAGCACCACGCCCAGGAACGCGAAGAGCACTCCCCCGCGCACGAACCAGGGGCTGATGTCCTGCGGCTCGGTGGTGTAGCCGATCTGGCTGCCGATGTCGGCGTAGACCTGCTCCAGCTCGGAGGCGCTCGCGGCCTCGGAGTAGCTGCCACCGGTGGCGTCGGCGATCTGCTCCAGGGTGGCCCGGTCGACCGGCACCGGCTGCGACTGGCCCTCGATCTCCACGGTCCCGAAGTCGGTGCCGAACGCGATCGTGGACACCGGCACCTCGGCGGCGACCGCCGAGTCCACGGCCGAGCTGACGTCCCGGCCCACCGTGGAGTAGCCGTCGGACAGCAGCACGACGCGGGCCGGCGGCGCGGACTCCCCCGCCTCCTCCAGCGTCGACTGGAAGTTCTGCACCGCGGTCAGCGAGGTGAAGACGGCGTCGCCGATCGCGGTGGCCTCCGACAGCTCCAGGTTGCCGATCGCCGCCGTCACCGCCTCCCGGTCGGTGGTGGGGCTCACCAGCGTGCTGGCGGTGCCGGAGAAGGCCACCAGCCCCAGGTTGATCCGCTCGGGCAGGACGGTCGCGAACTCCGCGGCCGCGGTCTGCATCGCCTCGAACCGGCTGGGCTCCACATCGGTGGCCTGCATCGACAGCGAGACGTCGACGGCCATGATCACCGTCGCCCGCTCCCGCGGCACCCGCACCTCGGTGGAGGGCTGGGCCAGCGACAGCACGAACGCACCCAGGGCCAGTGTCACCAGACCGAAGGCCAGGTGCCGGCGCCACCCGGGCCGCTTGGGCACCAGCGAGCCGAGCATCGCGACGTTGGTGAACCGCGCCGCGTACTTCTGCCGACGCCGCTGCAGCACCACGTAGAACACGGCCAGCGCGACGACGGCCAGCAGCGCCAGCAGCCACCACGGGGACTGGAAGCTCATCGCGAGGCACCCCCGGCCCCGGCCCGACGCCGGTCGGCGACGAAGCGGACGACGTCGGTCACCCAGTCCCGGTCGGTGCGCAGCTGCAGGTGGCCGGCGCCGACCCGGCGCAGCGTCGTGGCGATCTGCCGGCGCTGGGCGGCGGCGCCCTCGGCGAACCGGCGGCGCACCTCCGCGTTGCCGGTGGGCACCTCCAGGGTCTGCCCGGTCTCGGGGTCCACGACGGTCAGCAGGCCGACGTCGGCCAGCTCCAGCTCGCGCGGGTCGACCACCTCGATGGCCAGCAGCTCGTGCCGGGTCGACAGTCCCCGCAACGGGCGCTCCCAGTCGGCGTCGCCCAGGAAGTCCGAGACCACGCAGACCAGCCCGCGACGACGGGGCGGACGGCGCAGCGACTCCAGCGCCGCGGCCAGGTCACCGCGTCGTCCCCCGGCGGCGCGCGGGGTGCGCACCACCTGGCGGAGCATCCGGTCGGCGGCCAGCCTGCCGGGCAGCGCCGGGTACCGGTCGACGCGCTCGCCGGTGGTCACGATCGCGCCCAGCCGGTTGCCGTCGCGCACCGTCAGGTGGCTGACCGCCGACAGCCCGGCGATCGCCAGGTCGCGCTTCTCCATGTCCGCGGTGCCGAAGTCCAGCGACGCGGACAGGTCCAGCACCACCCAGGTCTCCAGCTCGCGGTCGGCGATGGTCTCCCGTACGTACGGCGACTGGGTGCGGGCGGTCACGAACCAGTCCATCCGGCGGACGTCGTCCCCGGGGTGGTAGGAGCGGGAGTCGCCGGCCTCGGTGCCCGAGCCCGGGACCAGGCCCAGGTGGTCGCCCTGCAGCAGGCCGTCCAGCCGCCGCCGCACCGTCAGCTCCAGCCGGCGCAGCAGCACGTCGGCGTTGGTGTGGTCCGGCTCGGGGGCCGGTGGCACGGGCAGGGCGGTCGGCTCCCCCGAGCCCCGACGACGTCCGATCACGCGGACTGCGGTCCGAAGCCGCCCTGCGGTCCCTGCTGCGGCCCCTGCGGCGGACCCTGCGGCGGACCCTGCTGAGGCGGACCCTGCTGCTGGGGACCCTGCGGGCCGCCCCACTGCTGCTGCGGGCCGCCGCTGCCGGGCACGACCGGCCCGCCGGGACTGCCCGGCCCGAAGCCGCCGGCGCGCTGGCGCGGGGTGACCTGGGGCAGCGGCACGCTCTGCACGATGCGCTTGACCACGTGGTCGGCCGGCACGCCGTCGGCGAGCGCGTCGTAGGACAGCACCAGCCGGTGGCGGAGCACGTCGGCGGTGATGTCCAGGACGTCCTGCGGGAGGACGTAGTCCCGGCCGCGGACCAGCGCGAGCGCCCGGCTGGCCGCCACCAGGCCCAGCGTGGCGCGCGGGCTGGCGCCGTAGGTGACCCAGTTGGCGACGTCGGGCATGCCGTGCTCGCGCGGCGTGCGGGTGGCCACGACCAGCCGGACGACGTAGTCGACCAGCGCGTGGTGCACGAAGACCCCGGAGGCCGTGCGCTGCAACCGGCGGAGGTCGTCGGGGCCCAGCACCGTCTCGGCGTGCGGCGGGTTGGCACCCATCCGGTAGACGATCTCGCGCTCCTCCTCGGGGCTGGGGTAGTCCACCAGCACCTTCATCAGGAAGCGGTCCCGCTGGGCCTCGGGCAGCTGGTAGACGCCCTCGCTCTCGATCGGGTTCTGGGTGGCCAGCACCAGGAAGGGGTCGGGCAGCGGGTGGGTCACGCCGCCGATGGACACCTGGCGCTCGGCCATGACCTCCAGCAGCGCCGACTGCACCTTGGCCGGCGCGCGGTTGATCTCGTCGGTCAGCACGAAGTTGGCGAACACCGGGCCCAGCTCGGTGTCGAAGGCGTCCTGCCCGGCCTTGTAGATGCGGGTGCCGATGATGTCGGCGGGCACCAGGTCGGGAGTGAACTGCAGGCGGGCGAACGAGCCGCCGACCGCGGTCGCCAGCGTCTCGACCGCCAGGGTCTTGGCCACCCCGGGCACGCCCTCCAGCAGCACGTGGCCGCGAGCGAGCAGCCCCACGAGCATCCGCTCGACGAGCCGGTCCTGGCCCACGATGACCCGCTTGACCTCGAAGAGGACCCGCTCGAGCAGCGCCGCGTCGGTCGAGGGCGGGGTGTGCTGCTGGGCGGGTGAGGCGGGCTGGCTGCTGGCAGCGCTGGTCACGTGGCTCCCTGGTCCGGGCTGGTGGCTGGGCCGTGCTGGTGCACCCGCCAGTGTCCCCCACCGAGCTGTGCGCGGCCGCACCGCGGAGCAGCCCCGTCGACGGCCGTCCACACGTCGCGTCGTCCCTGGTGTCCCAGCAGCCCCGGGGCTGCTACCGTGGTCCACGCGTCGGGCAGCTCCCCCCGTGGCTGCCCGACGCCCCAACGCACGAGAGGCCGGTGTCGGAACCCCGACACCGGCCTCTCGCGTTCCTGCCCCTGTCTCAGGCGCTGGGACGGACCGCCCCGTAGTAGTCGGCGCCGTACCGCACGTTGCTGACCTTGACGTCCTGGCCGCTCGTGGGGGCCTCGATCATCTGGCCGCCGCCGATGTAGAGGGCCACGTGGTAGATCGAGGTGTAAGCCGAGCCCGATCCCCAGAACAGGAGATCGCCGGCCTGCAGCGACGAGGCGTCGACCTGCTTGTTGCGGTTGTTCCACCACTGGTCGCGGCTGGTGCCGCCGATCCGGATGCCGGCGCGGGCGTAGGCGTACTCGGTGAGCCCGGAGCAGTCGAAGCCGTAGACCGCGGTGTCCGGCGGGATGCCGTAGCTCGGGCCGTTCGCACCGCCACCGCCCCAGGAGTAGGGCAGACCCAGCTGGGTGCGGGCGGCCGCGATGGCGGCCTGGGCCGTGGACTGGGACGGCGCCCCGGCGTTCCCACCGGACGGGGCCGGAGCGGGCGCCGGCGCGGGGGCCGGGGCCGGGCGGGACGACGAGCCGCCACCGGAGGACGTCGCCGGGCGGCTGCTGGTCGTCGCGGACGGCGCGGCCGGTGCGGCGGCCGGGGTGGAACGGGTCCGGGTGGGGACGGCGGCAGCCGCGGCGGCAGCGGCAGCGGCCTGCTGACGGGCCACCTCGCGGGCACCCTGCAGGCCGTAGAGCTCCTGCTGGGCGGACTGCAGCTGGGCCTGGAGACCGGCCTGCTGGCCGGCGAGGCCGTCGGCCTGTGAGCGGGCGGCGCTCTCCTGGGTCTGGGCGGTGGCCAGCGACGCCTCGGCCTGGGCCTGCAGGTCGGTGGCGGCGGTGAGAGTCTGCTCGGCCTGCTCCTCGGCCGCGGTGGCCTGGGCCTGCAGCTCGGTGAGCTCGACCAGGACGTCGGAGCGGTGGCTGCCGGCGGCCTCGAGCAGGGCGGCCCGCTCGATCAGCTCGGCCGGGCTGCCCGACGTCATCAGGCTGGCGACCCCGGGGGTGGTGCTGCCGTTCATGTAACTGGTGCGGGCGAAGCTGTCGACGTCGTCCTGGCCGACACCGACGGCCGCGACGGCGGCGTCCTCGGCGGCGGACGCGGCGTCGGCCTCGGCCTGGGCGGCCTGCGCGGCGGTCTGCTTGTCCTCGTAGTCCTGCAGGGCGATCTGCGCCTGCTGGTGGGCGGTGTCCGCGGCGACCTGGGCCGCGGCCAGCTGGGCCGAGATGGCCCCGACCTCGGCGGCGGCCTGCTCCTGGGCGGACTGCGCGGCGGCGATCTCGCCGTCGGTGGGGTTGGTCGGGGTGGCCTGGGCCAGACCCGGGGCGAACCCGACGGTGACCGCGGCGGCCAGCAGCACCGCGGCCGACCGGGCCGACCACCGCTGTCCACGACTGCCCCGGAGGACTCCCTGCACCTTCGTCTGCACGCCTGACGACCTCTTCCACCACCGGTCCACGGTGGCGCCGCCTGAGCGGTGCGCACCGCGGACGCTCTCGACCACGGGACACCACCGGTTGCAGTGGTGCCACGCGGTCCATCGACGGTGGCTCGGCGTGTCTTGACACCGCCTCCCCCCATGGGGGGAGGCGGTGGGCTACGGCGTCAGTTCACGGAGCGCTCGGAGCCCTCCCAGAAGGCCTGGCGCAGCTTGAACTTCTGGATCTTGCCGGTCGCCGTCCGCGGGATGCCGTCCCGGAACTCGACCCGCTTGGGCAGCTTGTAGCCGGCCAACCGGGTCCGGCAGTGCGCGATGAGGTCGGCCTCGGTGACCGTCTCCCCCTCGGTGAGGACGACCAGCGCGGTGACCATCTCGCCCCACTTGTCGTCGGGCACGCCGATGACGGCGACCTCGGCGACGGCCGGGTGGCTGAAGACCGCGTCCTCGACCTCGATCGAGGAGACGTTCTCCCCGCCGGTGATGATCACGTCCTTCTTGCGGTCGGAGATGGTGAGGTAGCCGCCCTCGTCGATGGTGCCGCCGTCCCCGGTGTGGAACCAGCCGCCCTCCAACGCCTCGGCGCTGGCGTCCGGGTTCTCCCAGTAGCCGGCCAGCACGGTGTTGGACTGCGCGAGCACCTCACCGGACTCACTGGTGCGCATCCGGGTGCCCAGCGCCGGGACGCCGGCCCGGGACAGCGCCCTGGCCCGCTCGATGGGCTCCAGGTCGTCGTACTCGGCGCGCGGGCGGTTGACCGTCAGCAGCGGCGCGGTCTCGGTGAGGCCGTAGATCTGGTTGAACTCCCAGCCCAGCTCCTCCTCGACCCGGGCGATGGTCCGCGAGGGCGGCGGGGCGCCGGCGACGACGATGCGCACCTGGTCGCGGCCGGGCACCTCGCCGTCCCACTCGGCGGCGGCGTCCAGGACTGCGTTCCACACCGCGGGGGCCCCGGCCATCATCGTGACGCCGTGCTGCTGCACGCGGCGCAGGATCTCGGCGCCGTCGATCTTGCGGATCGGCACCTGGCGGGCCCCGACGCCGGCCATCGAGTAGGGCAGCCCCCAGCCGTTGCAGTGGAACATCGGCAGCGTGTGCAGGTAGACGTCGCGGTCGCTGACCTGCATGTGCATGCCGAAGACGACGGCGTTGGTCCAGATGTTGCGGTGGGTCATCTGCACGCCCTTGGGGCGGGCCGTCGTCCCCGAGGTGTAGTTGACGGTGGCGGTGGCGTCCTCGTCGGGCTCGGCCCAGGGCCGCGGCTCGGTGTCGAAGCGCAGCAGGCCCTGCTCGTACTCCTCGCCGGTGAGCAGGCGGTGCTCGGCGGTGACGCCCTTCAGCGCGGGCTCCAGCTCGGGGTCCACCAGCAGCACCTTCGCCCCCGAGTGCTCGACGATGTAGGAGACCTCCTCGGCCGAGAGCCGGAAGTTGACCGGCACCAGCACCCGCCCCGAGCTGGGCACCCCGTAGAGCAGCTCCAGCACGCGGGCGGAGTTGTGGCTGACCACGGCCACCCGCTCCCCCTCGCCCACCCCGAGGGCGTCCAGCCCGGCGCCGACGGCCCGCGCCCGGCGGGCGACCTCGCGGTAGGTCAGCTCGCCGAGGGAGTCCGCGGGCTGCTGCGGCTCGTCCACGATCCCGATCCGGTCGCCGTAGACGAGCTCCGCGCGCTCGAGGAAGTCGCGGGTGGTGAGGGGGACGCGCATGCCGGCTCCGTGGGGTCGGGGCCGACCGGGGTCAGCCGCGGAGAGTGGTCGGCGTCACGCTAGCGCCCGGGAGGGACCGTCGCCGTTGCACGCCGGACGCAACCCCCTCCAGCACCGGGACCGCCCGCCACACCGCCACCGCGTAGGCCGCACCGAGCAGCGTGTCGACGACGTAGTGCTCCCCCGACCAGACCAGCGCCACGGGCATCGCCAGCGCGTAGGCCACCAGCAGCACCCGCTGCCAGCGCCGCCGGGCCCACGACCAGCCGACCAGGCAGACCAGGACGGCGAAGGCGGTGTGCAGCGAGGGCACCGCGGCCACCGGGTTCACCGCGCCCTGCCCGGCGTGCAGCAGCGCCCCGGCCCGGGGCAGCCCCAGCTCGGCCCAGCCGTCGCCGCTGCGCCGGGCGACCTCGCCGATCACACCCTCCCGGGCGGCCAGCCACGGCGGCGCGGCCGGGTAGAGCACGTAGGTGACCAGCCCGGCCACGGACAGGCCGACCACCGTCCGCGCGTACCGGGCCCACCGCGCCCGGTCCCGCAGCCACAGCACCGCCAGCACCAGCGGCGTGAGGCCGAAGTGCGAGGCGTAGACCAGCGTCACCGCCACGGCCAGCCAGCCCGGCGCGGTCAGGTGCGCCTGCAGCCACACCGTGGGGACGACGCCGAACAGCGCGGTGTCGACGGCGGCCGGCTCGGTGAGGTGCACCGGGGCGCCCAGGCCGTCCGCGATGCCCCGGCTGGCGTCGTAGAGCAGCAGCACCGCGCCCAGCGGCACCCAGTCGGCGAGCAGCCGGACCGCGGCGCGCCGACCCCGGCCCGCGCACCGGCAGGCCAGCCCCGCCAGCACCCACAGCAGCACGCTGAGCCGGTCGGTGGGCAGGCCCTGCCACGTCACGACCACCAGCAGCGCACCCAGGTGTGCCGTCGCCAGGACGGCCCGCAGTGCGCGACCCCGATCCGGCAGCCCGGCCGCTGGTGCGGGGACGGCGGGGGTCCCCACCACCGTCGCCGTCATGGCGGGAAGGTAGGTGGCGGAGTGCCCGGGACGGCGGTCCCGGCGCGCGAGCGGGCCACCTGTGCCCCAGCCGTCCCGTGAGCGCGGTCACGCACCATGTGGCAAGGGTTGCCTCACTCCGCACGCGTCAGCGGGAGCTGGGATGATCGGGGGTGCTCAGAGCGCGATGGGACCAGCGAGGGTGAGGCGCAAGCAGTGGCAGCCAGCAAGGACAGCTTCGGAGCACGGTCGACGCTGAGCGTCGACGGCACGGACTACGACATCTTCCGGCTCGACGCGGTGGAGGGGGCCGACAAGCTCCCCTTCAGCCTCAAGATCCTGCTGGAGAACCTGCTCCGCACCGAGGACGGCGCCGACATCACCGCCGACCACGTGCGGGCGATCGCGAACTGGGACCCCTCGGCCGAGCCCGACCAGGAGATCCAGTTCACCCCGGCCCGCGTGGTCATGCAGGACTTCACCGGCGTGCCCTGCATCGTCGACCTGGCCACCATGCGCGAGGCCATGGCCGACCTGGGCGGCGACCCGACGAAGATCAACCCGCTGGCACCGGCCGAGCTGGTCATCGACCACTCCGTCATCTCCGACGTGTTCGGGACCCCCGAGTCCTTCGAGCGCAACGTCGAGATCGAGTACCAGCGCAACGGCGAGCGCTACCAGTTCCTCCGCTGGGGCCAGGGCGCCTTCGACGACTTCAAGGTCGTCCCCCCGGGCACCGGCATCGTCCACCAGGTCAACATCGAGCACCTGGCCCGCGTGGTCTTCCCCCGCCAGGAGGGCGACCGCACGCTGGCCTACCCCGACACCTGCGTGGGCACCGACTCGCACACCACCATGGTCAACGGCCTGGGCGTGCTGGGCTGGGGCGTCGGCGGCATCGAGGCCGAGGCCGCGATGCTCGGCCAGCCGGTGTCGATGCTGATCCCCCGCGTCGTCGGCTTCAAGCTCACCGGCCAGCTCCCGGACGGCGCCACCGCCACCGACCTGGTCCTCACGATCACCGAGATGCTGCGCAAGCACGGCGTCGTCGGGAAGTTCGTGGAGTTCTACGGCGCCGGTGTCTCCGCCGTCCCGCTGGCCAACCGCGCCACCATCGGCAACATGAGCCCGGAGTTCGGCTCGACCGCGGCCATCTTCCCGATCGACGGCGAGACGATCCGCTACCTGCAGCTCACCGGCCGCAGCGACGCCCAGGTCGCCCTGGTCGAGGCCTACGCCAAGACCCAGGGCCTGTGGCACGACGAGACCCGCGAGCCGGTCTTCTCCGAGTACCTCGAGCTGGACCTGGCCACGATCGTGCCCTCGATCGCCGGCCCGAAGCGCCCGCAGGACCGCGTGCAGCTCTCCGACGCCAAGGCCGCCTTCCGCGAGGTCCTCCCGACCTACGCCGGGCACGGCGACAGCGACCCCGACGACGCCCCCACCGCGGCCTCGACCAACGACGAGGGCGTCGAGGAGACCTTCCCCGCCTCCGACCCGGTGTCCGCCGGCTCCAACGGCAACAACGGCGCCGAGCCGCACACCGTCGTCCCCGACCGGGTACCCGACCGCGCCTCCAAGCCCACCCGCGTGGTGCTCGAGGACGGCACCGAGACCTACGTCGACCACGGTCACGTCACGATCGCCTCGATCACCTCGTGCACCAACACCTCGAACCCCTCGGTGATGATCGGCGCCGCACTGCTCGCGAAGAACGCCGTCGAGCGCGGGCTGACCAGCAAGCCGTGGGTCAAGACCACGCTGGCGCCGGGGTCCAAGGTCGTCATGGACTACTACGAGAAGGCCCAGCTCACCCCGTACCTGGAGAAGCTCGGCTTCTACCTGGTCGGCTACGGCTGCGTGACCTGCATCGGCAACTCCGGGCCGCTGCCCCCCGCGATCAGCGAGGCGGTCAACGAGGCCGACCTGGCCGTCGTCTCGGTGCTGTCGGGCAACCGCAACTTCGAGGGCCGGATCAACCCCGACGTCAAGATGAACTACCTGGCGTCCCCGCCGCTGGTCATCGCCTACGCGCTGGCCGGCTCCATGGACGTCGACCTGAACAACGACCCGCTGGGCCAGGACCACGACGGCAACGACGTGTTCCTGCGCGACATCTGGCCCTCGCCGCTGGACGTGCAGCGCACGATCGACGAGTCGATCACCAAGGAGATGTTCGTCGAGGACTACGCCGACGTCTTCGCCGGTGACGAGCAGTGGCGCTCGCTGCCCACCCCCGAGGGCAAGACCTTCGACTGGGACGCCGAGAGCACCTACGTGCGCAAGCCCCCGTACTTCGACGGGATGCCGGCCGAGCCGACCCCCGTTGAGGACATCACCGGGGCCCGCACGCTGGCCGTCCTGGGCGACTCGGTCACCACCGACCACATCTCCCCGGCCGGTTCGATCAAGGCCGACTCCCCCGCCGGGACGTACCTGGCCGAGCACGGCATCGAGCGTCGTGACTTCAACTCCTACGGCTCGCGCCGCGGGAACCACGAGGTCATGATCCGCGGCACCTTCGCCAACATCCGGCTGCGCAACCAGCTGGTGCCCGGCACCGAGGGCGGCGTCACCAAGAACCACCTGACGGGTGAGACGACGACGATCTACGACGCCTCGCGCGCCTACATCGACGCCGGCGTGCCGCTGGTGGTGCTCGCGGGCAAGGAGTACGGCTCCGGGTCCTCGCGTGACTGGGCCGCCAAGGGCACCGCGCTGCTGGGCGTCAAGGCCGTCATCGCCGAGAGCTACGAGCGCATCCACCGCTCCAACCTCATCGGCATGGGCGTGCTGCCGCTGCAGTACCCCGAGGGCCAGACCCGGGAGTCCCTCGGCCTGACCGGTGACGAGGAGTTCACGATCACCGGCATCACCGGGCTGAACGACGGGTCGACCCCGCGCACGGTGAAGGTGGTGGCCGGTGGCGTGGAGTTCGACGCCAAGGTCCGCATCGACACCCCCGGCGAGGCGAACTACTACCGCAACGGCGGGATCATGCAGTACGTGCTGCGCTCCCTCCGCGGGTCCGTCCCGGCCTGATCCACCGTGGACCTGGGTCTGGGCGGTCGCGGCTACCTGCTCACCGGCGCGAGCCGGGGGCTGGGGTTCGCGACCGCCCGGGCCCTGGTCGACGACGGGGCGCGGGTGCTGGTCAGCTCGCGTTCCGGTGACTCCGTCGACGCCGCCGTCGCCTCCCTCGGTGGGGCGCCGGCGGCGCACGGCCGCACCGCCGACCTGGCCGACCCCGCGTCGGCGCAGGACCTGGTGACGGCGGCCGTCGCCGAGCTCGAGCGGGTCGACGGGGCGCTGGTCTCCGTCGGCGGCCCGAAGCCCGGCTCGGTCCTGGACACCGACGAGGCCGACTGGCGCGACGCCGTCGACTCCGTCCTGCTGGGCACCATCCGGCTGGTCAAGGCCCTGGTCCCGGTCCTGGGCGAGGGTGCCGCGATCGGCCTGGTGCTGTCCACCTCGGTCCGCCAGCCCATCGGTCACCTCGCCATCTCCAACGGCCTGCGCCCGGGCCTGGCCATGACCGCCAAGGCGCTGGCCGACGAGCTCGGACCCCGCGGCATCCGGGTCTTCGGCCTGCTGCCTGGCACCATCGCCACCGACCGGATCACCGACATCGAGGCCGCCTCCGGCGACGCCGCGGCCATGCGGGCCCGCACCGAGGCCGGCATCCCGCTGCGCCGGGTCGGCCGCCCCGAGGAGTTCGGGCGGGTGGCCGCGTTCGCACTGTCCCCGGCCGCCAGCTACCTGACCGGCGTGATGATCCCCGTCGACGGCGGCGTCACGAGGGCCTTGTGAGCGAGACACCCGTGGCCGCGGGCCACGTGCTCGTGGCGTGCGCGCACGGCACCCGCAACCCGACCGGGCGCCGGCTGATCGCCGAGCTGGCCCTGGGCGCCCGGGCGCTGCGCCCGGAGCTGCGGACCACGGCCGCCTTCGTCGACGTCCAGCCGCCCACCGTCGTGGACGTCGTCGCGGGGCTGGCCACCGAGGGCACCCCGGCCGTGGTGGTGCCGGTGCTGCTGTCCGGCGGCTTCCACGTGCACGTCGACATCGCCGGTGCCGTCCAGGCCCACCCGGGCACCCTGGCCGCCCGGCCACTGGGCCCGGACCTGCGGCTGGTCGAGGTGCTGCTGACCCGGCTGGCCGAGATCGGCGCGGACGCCGAGGACCCGACCACCGCCGTCGTCGTCGCGGCCGCCGGGTCCAGCGACGCCCGGGCCACCGCCGACGTCGAGGACACCGCCGACCTGCTGCAGCGCTCCTGGGCCGGGCCGGTCACCACCGGTTACGGCTCGGCCGCGCAGCCGACCGTGCCCGACGCGATCGCCGCCGCCCGCGCCGCCGGTGCCCAGCGGGTCGTCATCGCCGCCTACCTGCTGGCGCCCGGCCACTTCCACGACAAGGTCAGCGGCGCGGGGGCCGACGACGTCACCGCTCCCCTGCTGCCCGACGAGCGCATCGCCGCGGTGCTGTTGGACCGCTACGACGCCGCCCTGGAGACCGCCCGCCTGCAGGCCGACGCCGAGGCCCGCCGCCCCGGCTCGCCCAACCGGGTCGAGACGCTGGACTTCTGGCCCGGCCCGGACGACGTCGACACCTGAGCCCGCACGGCCCCGGTCACCGAGTGACCACCGGCGCCCGTGCGCGCCCGGACTCCTCCCCCCGGACCCCAGCCCGGCCAGGGCGCAGCGAGCTCCCGATGTCACATCGAGGGGTCCGGCGCCGGCGAGGAGCCGCTCGATGTGACATCGAGCGGTCTCGTGCCGAGCAAGGGCTGCTCGATGTGACATCGAGCGGTCTCGTGCCGAGCAAGGGCTGCTCGATGTGACATCGAGCGGTC
>NZ_CEEDOS010000032.1:23814-56268 GCF_979256525.1 Klenkia sp. AC732
CCGAGCAAGGGCTGCTCGATGTGACATCGAGCGGTCTCGTGCCGAGCAAGGGCTGCTCGATGTGACATCGAGCGGTCCGGCGCTGGGGAGGGGCGGCAGCGAGGGTCAGGCGCCGGTCGCCACCGGTCGCTGCGGGTCCGCCGACCACTCCGACCACGAGCCCGGCCACAGCGCGGCGTCGACCCCGGCGACGGCCAGCGCGGCCACCTGGTGTGCGGCGGTCACCCCGGAGCCGCAGTAGACGCCCACGGTCGTCCCCGGGGTCACGTCCAGCGCAGCGAACCGGTCGGCCAGGTCGGCGCGGAAGCGACCGGTCGGCGTCAGGTTGTCCGTGGTCGGTGCGCTCACCGCACCGGGCACGTGCCCGGCGCGGGGGTCGACCGGCTCGGCCTCGCCCCGGTACCGCTCCCCCGCCCGCGCGTCCAGCAGCACCCCACCGGTGCCGGGCAGTGCGGCGGCCTCGTCGGCGGTCAGCACCGGCATCCCGCCCCCGGTCAGCACCACGTCACCGGGCCCGGGGACGACGTCACCGGGCTCGACCGGACCGAGCCAGCCGGCCAACCCGCCGTCCAGGATGCGGACGTCGGCCACCCCGGCCCAGCGCAGCAGCCACCAGGCGCGGGCGGCCGCCGTCCCGGGGCCGGCGTCGTAGACCACGACCCGGTCGCCGGCGGAGACGCCCCAGCGCCGGGCGGCGGCCTGCAGGTCGGCGAGCTCGGGCAGCGGGTGCCGACCCGCGGCGGACGCCGGTGCGGCCAGCTCGGTGTCCAGGTCGACGTAGACCGCCCCCGGCAGGTGACCGGAGAGGTACCGCTCGCGGCCGAGGCTGTCGCCCAACGCCCAGCGGACGTCGAGCACCACCGCACCGGCGACGTCGTCGGGCCCGGCGAGCACGGGGGTCACCGCACGGACTCCAGCTCGGCGGTGAGCGCCGCGACCGCCTCGGGGCGGCCGTGGAACTGGGCGGGGGTGGCGGTGAAGACCGAGATCTTCCAGCGCCGCCCGTCCCGCACGACCACAGCGGTGTGCACGGCGTGCAGCCCGGGGTCCAGGCGACCGGTGCCGGGCTGGGCCATGCCGGCGACGGCGTGCAGCACGGCCACGCCGTCGCTGATCGAGCGCACGGAGCGGACCAGCCCGACGTAGGCCGGGGTCTGGTGGTCGGCGAACAGCCGGCGCATGTCGGCGGCGATCTGCAGCCGACCGTGGGTGCTGCTGCCGTCGAAGCCGACGACGTCGCCGTCGTCGGTCAGCACGGCGGAGACACGGGCGCCGCTGCGGGCGTTCCACCCGGCCAGGTACTCGGCGTAGACGGCGCGGATCTCGGCGTCGTCGGGGTGCAGGGCGGACAACGGGCCTCCGACGGGGTGGTGACGGCTGGGACTCCTGTGACGCTAGTGGTCAGGCCTGTGTGGCGGCGGGTGACACGGTCTCCTCGCGGTCGGAGAACTGCGTGCGGTACAGGTCGGCGTACCGGTGGCCCAGCGCCAGCAGCTCCTCGTGGGTGCCCTGCTCGACGATGCGCCCCTCGTCGACGACCAGGATCAGGTCGGCGGCCCGGATGGTGGACAGCCGGTGCGCGATGACCAGCGACGTCCGGCCGGTGAGCGCGGTGTCCAGCGCCTTCTGCACCGCGACCTCGCTCTCACTGTCCAGGTGCGCGGTCGCCTCGTCGAGGATGACGACACCGGGGCCCTTGAGCAGCACCCGGGCGATGGCCAGGCGCTGCTTCTCCCCGCCCGACATCCGGTAGCCGCGGTCCCCGACCACGGTGTCCAGGCCATCGGGCAGCGAGGCGACGAGCGCGGCGATCCGGGCGCCGGTGAGCGCGGCCCACAGCTGGTCCTCGGTGGCCTCGGGGCGGGCGTAGACCAGGTTGGCCCGGATCGTGTCGTGGAAGAGGTGGCTGTCCTGGCTGACGACGCCGATCGCGGCGCGCAGCGAGCCCGCGGTGGCCTGCCGGACGTCGAGCCCACCGACCCGGACGGCGCCGTCGGTGACGTCGTAGAGCCGGGGCACCAGGTTGGCGATGGTCGACTTCCCGGCCCCGGAGTGGCCGACGAGGGCGACCAGCTGGCCGGGCTCGGCCCGGAAGCTGATGTCGCGCAGCACGACCGTGGACCCGCCGTGCTCGGGCAGCGACAGGTCCTCCAGCGAGGCCAGCGACACCTGGTCGGCGGTCGGGTAGGAGAACGACACCCGGTCGAACTCCACCGAGCGGTCGTCGGCCGGGACCGGCCGGGCGTCGGGTGCCTCGGCGATCATCGGCTCCAGGTCGAGCACCTCGAAGACCCGGTCGAAGCTGACCATCGCGCTCATCACGTCCACCCGGACGTTGGACAGCGCGGTCAGCGGTCCGTACAGCCGGGACAGCAGCAGCGCCAGGGAGACCACCGCACCCGGGGACAGCGACCCGTCGAAGGCCAGCGAGCCGCCCAGGCCGTAGACCAGCGCGGTGGCCAGCGCGGCGACCAGGGTGAGGGCGGTGAAGAACGTGCGGCCGTACATGGCCGACAGCACCCCGATGTCGCGCACCCGGGCCGCGCGGGCCCGGAAGGACTCGACCTCGGCCTCGGGCCGGCCGAACAGCTTGACCAGCAGCGCACCGGCCACGTTGAACCGCTCGGTCATCGTGGCGTTCATCGAGGCATTGAGCCCGTAGGACTCCCGGGTGATCTCCTGCAGCTTGGAGCCGATCCGCTTGGCCGGGAGCACGAACAGCGGCACCAGCACGATCGAGAGCAGCGTGATCTGCCAGGACAGCGTCAGCATCACCCCGGCGGTGAGCACCAGCCCGATCGCGTTGGACACCACCCCGGACAGCGTCGAGGTGAACGCCTGCTGCGCGCCGATGACGTCGTTGTTGAGCCGGCTGACCAGCGCGCCGGTCTGGGTGCGGGTGAAGAACGCCACCGGCATCCGCTGCACGTGGGCGAACACCCGGGCGCGCAGGTCGTAGATGACGCCCTCCCCGATCCGGGAGGAGTACCAGCGCTGGGCCAACGAGCTGGCCGCGTCCACCAACGCCAGCCCGGCGATGAGGAACGCGATCCGCACGATGTCGGCGGCGGTGCCGTCCAGGCGGGCGATCCGGTTGACGATGTCGCCGGCCAGCAGCGGCGTCAGCACCCCGATCACCGCCGAGACGACGACCAGGGACAGGAAGAACGTCAGGTCCCGCCGGTAGGGCCCGGCGATCCCCAGGATCCGCTTGACCGTCCCCGCAGGGATCTCCCGGCCCGGCTGTGGGTTGCGCTGGAACGACCGCATGGCGGCCATCGAGGTCATGGGTGAGCTCACGGACTCCACCTCTCACGTGTCGGTGGGGCCAACCGGCGCAGCCGCGCCGGTGTTCCGGTCGGCGGTCGGTGGGTCAGCGGCCGGCGAGCGCGTGCAGCCGGGCCAGCTGGGCCGCCCGCTCGGCGGCGTCCTGACCCTCGGCGTCGACGGCCGCGGCCCGGCGGACCAGCTCCGCCGTCGCCCGGCTGGCGGCGACGTCGGGCCCCAGGATGCCTGCGACCAGCGCGATGACGGCGTCCTCGAGCTCCTCCGGCGCGACGACGGCGTTGGCCAGCCCACTGGCCAGCGCCTCGGCGGCGCCCACCCCGCGGCCGGTCAGGCACATCTCCAGGGCCCGCGAGTACCCGACGGCCTGCACCAGGGTGGAGGTGCCGGTCAGGTCGGGCACCAGCCCGAGCACGGCCTCCGGGAGCTTGAAGGTGGCCGCGGTGCTGCACACCCGCAGGTCGCAGGCCAGCGCCAGCTGCGCGCCGGCGCCGATGGCGTGCCCCTGCACGACGGCGACCGAGACGATGCCCGGGCGGCGCAGCCACCGGAAGCCGGCCTGGTACTCCCGGATCCGCTGCTGCGCGCCGTCGTCGCCGAGGGCGAGGAGGTCACCGAGGCCGCCGTCCTGGCCGGGGTCGGTGGAGAACAGCGAGCGGTCCAGGCCGGCGGAGAAGGCCCGGCCGGCGCCCCGGACGACCACGACGCGGACGTCCGGGTCGAGGGACTCCCCGATGGAGGCCAGCCGGTACCAGGTCTGCGGGGTCTGGGCGTTGAGCTGGTCGGCACGGTCCAGGGTGACGGTGAGGACCGCGCCGTCCCGGGCGGTGGTGACCCAGCCGTCGGCCGGGTCGCCGCTCACGACGCCTGGGAGCGGTTGGCGCCGCCGCGGCTGCGCAGCGTGGCGCCGGACTCGCTGAGCAGACGGTGCACGAAGCCGTAGGAGCGCCCGGTGGACGCCGCCAGCAGGCGGATGCTCTCCCCGGCGTCGTACCGCTTGCGCAGCTCGTCGGCGAGGGTGTTCCGGTCGTCCCCGGTGATCCGCTTGCCCTTGCCCAGTTCGGCGGCAGCGTCCGCTGCGGTCGAGTCGGCTGCGTTCGAGTCGGCCATGACTCCCCTCCGTGCCAGCGTCTCCACGCCCGCCGCGGACGGCGGTCGTGGTCCCCCACTGGTCTGCCGGTGCCGCGTCCTGGTGACGTCGGCCTCCCACAAGGATGATCACCCCTGTGCGGGACTGGCGCCCTTCGAAGGGGACTACGCCAGTTCGACGAGCTCCGCGAAGTCGGCGGACCAGGTGTCCTCGGTGCCGTCGGGCAGCAGGATGACCTTGTCCGGGTCCAGGGCGGTGACCGCGCCCTCGTCGTGGGTGACCAGCACGATCGCGCCCTGGTAGGTGCGCAGCGCCTCGAGCACCTGCTCGCGGCTGGCCGGGTCCAGGTTGTTGGTCGGCTCGTCCAGCAGCAGCACGTTCGCCGCCGAGCAGACCAGGGCGGCCATCGCCAGCCGGGTCTTCTCCCCACCGGACAGCGTGCCGGCCCGCTGGTCGACGGCGTCGCCGGAGAACAGGAACGCACCCAGGATGCGGCGCAGCTCGGTGGCGGTCTGGTCCGGGGCGGCGGACTGCATGATCTCCAGCAGCGAGCGGTCCATGTCCAGCGTCTCGTGCTCCTGGGCGTAGTAGCCCAGCCGCAGCCCGTGCCCGGCCTTGACCTCGCCGGTGTCGGGCTGCTCGGTGCCGGCCAGCATCCGCAGCAGGGTGGTCTTGCCGGCGCCGTTGAGGCCCAGCACGACGACCCGGGTGCCGCGGTCGATCGCCAGGTCCACGCCGGTGAAGATCTCCAGCGAGCCGTAGCTCTTGGACAGCCGCTCGGCGGTGAGCGGGGTCTTGCCGCACGGCGCCGGGGTCGGGAAACGCAGCTTGGCGACCCGGTCCTGCACCCGGACCTGCTCCAGGCCCGCGGCCAGGCGCTGGGCACGCTTGTCCATCGACTGGGCGGCCTTGGCCTTGGTCGCCTTGGCGCGCATCTTGTCCGCCTGCGCGGTCAGCGCGCCGATCTTCTTCTCGGCGTTGGCCCGCTCGGAGCGGCGACGGCGCTCGTCGGTCTCCCGGGCGTCCAGGTACCGCTTCCAGCCCAGGTTGTAGACGTCGACCGTGGCCCGGTTGGCGTCCAGGTGCCACACCTTGTTGACGACGGCGGCCAGCAGCTCGACGTCGTGGCTGATCACGATGAGCCCGGAGCGGTGGGTGGCCAGGAAGCCCTTGAGCCACGCGATGGAGTCCGCGTCCAGGTGGTTGGTGGGCTCGTCGAGCAGCAGCGTCTCGGCGTCGGAGAACAGGATGCGGGCCAGCTCGACGCGGCGGCGCTGGCCACCGGACAGCGTGTGCAGCGGCTGCTCGAGCACCCGGTCGGGCAGGCCCAGGTTGGTGCAGATGCGCGCGGCGTCGGACTCGGCGGCGTACCCGCCCATGGCGGCGAACTGGTCCTCGAGCCGGCCGTAGCGGCGCACGGCGCGGTCGCGCTCGGCGTCGTCGGCGGGCTCTGCCATCGCGATCTGGGCCTTGGTCAGCTGGGACTTGAGCTCGTCCAGGCCACGGCCGGACAGCACCCGGTCGCTGGCGCTGATCGACAGGTCGCCGCTGAGCGTGTCCTGCGGCAGGTAGCCCAGCTCGCCGACCTGGTCGACCTTGCCGGCGTGCGGCACCCGCTCACCGGCCAGCGTGGTGAGGGTGGTGGTCTTGCCGGCGCCGTTGCGCCCGACGAGCCCGATCCGGTCACCGGGCTGGACGCGGAGGTCGGCCTCGCTGATCAGGATGCGCGAGCCCGCGCGGAGCTCGAGGCCGGTGGTCGTGATCACTGAGCCCATGGTACTGGCGTCGGGGGCTGGAACCGACCCCTTGCCGGGGTGACATCGGTGGCACCCCGGGGAGGGTGGTGGTCAGCGGCCGGTCCACCCCGGGGCCTGCCGGCTGGTGAACGCAGCGACTCCGGCGGCGAAGTCGGCCGAGCCGTACACCCGGTCCAGGACGTCGTCGGCCTGCACCGGCACCGCGGCGGCGTGCAGCCGGCGCAGCGTCTCCTTGGCCGCCCACTGGGTGAGCGGGGCGTTGGCCAGCAGCTTGCCGACGACGTCGGCCGTGGTGGCGGTGACGTCGTCGGTCACCCGGGTGACGAACCCGGCGCTGCGGGCCTCCTCGACGTCGAGCAGCCGGGCGGTCATCACCATGTCGACGGTCCGGGCGTGCCCGAAGTGCCGCAGGGTGAGCGCGTAGCTGGCCGCGGACAACGTGTTGCCCAGCGTGCGGGCGATCGGGTAGCCGAAGCGGGCCGACCGGTCGGCGACCCGCAGGTCGGCGGCCGCGGCGATGGCCAGGCCGCCGCCGATGCAGAACCCGTCGATCGCCGCGACCACCGGCACGGTGACGGCGAGCAGCCGTCCGATGGTGGCGTCGATGCGGGCCTCGTAGGCCACCCCGGCCGGTCCGTCGAAACCGGCGAACTGGGCGATGTCGGTGCCGGCAACGAAGGCGTGGCCCCCGGCGCCACGCAGCACCACGACCCGGATCTCGTCGTCGGCGTCGGCGCGCTCGCACGCCTCGACCAGTCCCTCGTACATCGCGAACGTCATCGCGTTGCGCTGGGCGGGCCGGTCGAAGGTCACCGACAGGACCGGCCCCTCGACCGCGACCCGGATGTCGGCGCTCATGCCGGCGCCCCGGTCGTCGAGGACCCCAGCGGCGGGCCGGCGTTGTCCCGCCGGGTGGGCGTGCGGGAGAAGCGCATCGGCGAGCCCAGCTGGGTGACGGGGCCGATGGTCGGGTGCTCGGCCTCCCAGAGGAAGTCCCGGGCGGTGAGCGCCTCGTCGGTGAAGACCTCGTCGTAGGTCTGGATCGGCGCGCAGGGCACGCCGCCTCCCTGGAGGGCCTCGAGCACCTGCGCGGTGGTCAGCGTGGAGGTGACCTCCTCGATCGCCGCGATCAGGGCCGGGCGGTTCGCCATCCGGGCGCTGTTGTCGACGAAGCGGGGGTCCTCGGGCAGCGCGTCCAACCCGAGGGCCGTGCAGAACCGCAGCCACAGGCCGGGCGTGTTCGCGCCCACCGTCACATGACCGTCCGTGGTGACGACGGCCTGGTAGGGCGCCTGGGACTGGTGCGCAGCGCCCTGCGGGCCGGCGACGCCGCCGTCGCCGAAGTACCGACCGGCCTCCCACACCGCCAGGGACACCCCGGACTCGTACAGCGAGACGTCCAGGTGCTGGCCCTGACCGGAGCGGTCCCGCTCGCGCAGGGCAGCGGTGACCCCGAGCGCCACGTAGAGCGCGCACACCAGGTCGCACACCGGGACGCCGACCTTGGCCGGCCCGGAGTCGGGGAACCCGGTGATGCTCATCAGGCCCGAGCGGGCCTGCGCCATGACGTCCAGGCCCGGCTGCTGGGCCAGCGGCCCGTCCTGCCCCCAGCCCGAGGCCGAGGCGTAGACCAGCCGGGGGTGGTCGGCGGCCAGGTCCTCGTAGCCCAGCCCGAGCCGGCGCATCGCGCCCGGGCGGAGGTTCTCCACCAGCACGTCGGCGTCGGCGACGAGGTCGAGGAAGGCGGCGCGGCCCTCCTCGGACTTCAGGTCCAGCGCGACGGACTCCTTGTTCCGGTTGATCCGCAGGAACGCCGAGCCCTCCCCCTGCACGAGGGGGGCGTTGCCGCGGACGAAGTCGCCGGTGCCGGGGGTCTCCACCTTCACCACCCGGGCACCCAGGTCGGCCAGCTGCATGCTGGCCCAGGGCGCGGCGATGAAGGAGCCGACCTCGACGACGGTGACGCCGGTCAGCGGTGGTGCGGTCGGTGCGGTCACGTGCGGGTCCTCTCGCTGGTGGGGTCGGTCGGGTGTGCTGTCACAGCACGAGGCTCAGCAGCAGGACGACGCCCAGCCCGACGACCGAGGCCACCGAGGTCGACGTCCCGACGACCTTGACGGCGCCCTTGGTGGTCTGACCCAGCAGGTTCTTGGCCATCCAGAAGAAGTTGCTGTGCACCGTCATCAGGAACAGCGCGCCGGAGGCGGCGGCCAGTGCGATGAGCACCGGGTCGATGCCGGCGCCGGCGGCGACCGGGCCGAGGATGCCGGCGGCGGTGATGGCCGCGACGCTGACCGAGCCGATGGCCACGTGCAGCACGACGGCGATCAGCCAGGCCAGCAGGATCGGCGGACCGGCGCTGGACTCGAAGAACTGGCCCAGGACGTCGCCCAGGCCGGTGGCCTTGACCAGCCCGGCCAGCGAACCGCCCAGGCCGGTGAGCAGCAGCACCTCACCGAGGTTGGTGAACGAGCGGTCCAGGGACCGCTTGACCCCGGTCTGCCCGCGGTACACCTGCACCAGGACGACGGAGGCGAAGGCGCCGATGAGCAGGGCGATGGTCGGCGTCGCCAGGAACGTCAGCAGCGCGGCCTCGACGCCGAACACGTCGGTGAGCGAACCGGCGGCGATGAGCAGCAGCGAGACCACCACCGGGGCGACGGCGAGCCCGATGGGCACCCGTCGTCCCTCGGTCTGCGTCTCGGTCCGGGCGGGCGCGGTGGCCACGGCGCCGCCGGCACCGCCCGGGGTGGCGGAGCCCCCGGCGGACCCGTCCTCGGGCAGGTCCACGCCGTCGAGGCGGTCGAAGGTGACCCGGTCCTCGTCGGTGGCCGGGTCCCAGAACCGGGTGCGCTCGATGAGCACCTGCAGCACGAAGACGGTGACCACGATGGTGACGACGCCGGCGAGGGTGCCGAAGAGCAGGTAGCGCCACAGCGGGATGTCGATGACGCCGGCCAGGGCCAGCGAGCCGACGCTGGGGATCATCATGGTGAGGCCGACGAGGATGCCGGTGACCAGCGCGGAGGCGACCCGCGGGATGCCCTTGTCCCCCACCGTTCGGGCCATGCCGCGGGCGATCGGGGCGGTCACCACCAGCATGACGTCGGCGAAGATCGACTGCAGCGCCGTGCCCGCGGTGACGGCGAGGGCGTAGGGCGAGCGCCGGGGCCCGAAGGCCCGCAGCAGCCCGCGGACGATCCGGTCGATGACGCCCAGCTCGCTCATCGTCGTCCCCAGCGTGATGCCGAAGGCGATGAGCAGGCCGATCTCGGCCAGGATCGAGCCGAAGCCGGTGGTGAGGGTCTCCACCGTGCCGTCCAGGCCGAGTCCCGAGGCGATGCCGAGGTAGAGGATGCCGGCCAGCAGGGCGAAGACCGGGTGGACCTTGAGCAGCACGATCAGGGCGATGACGCCGATGATCGTGATGGCGGTGTGCATCAGCAGGATGCCGTCGGACATGGGCGCGGACCTTCGTGTCGGCCGCGTCCGGGTGGGCGCGGCGCCTCGGCAGCGAGGCGGTGTGTGGTCGGACCTCAGTGGTCGGACCACACCGTAGCGGGGCCCCTGTGACCTGGGCTACTCCGGCCCTCTTGGTTCCGTTGGCGTGTCGAGGGCGGCACCCGGCCAGCAGGGAGGGCGCCCGGGGCGCTGACGTGCTCGTACGCTCACCCCGTGCGGGCCACCGAGATCGTCCTGCGGCACGTCGAGGACCAGCTGCAGGACGGGTCGCTGCTCGTCGGCATGCGACTGCCCGGGGAACGGGCGCTGGCCGAGCAGTGCGGGGTGTCCCGCGGCTCGGTGCGCGAGGCCCTGCAGGTGCTCGCCGCCATGGGCGTCGTCCGCCGGTCGGTGGGCTCCGGCGCCGACGCCGGTGCGGTGCTCATCGCCGAACCGCTCGCCCCGCTGAGCTCCGCGCTGCGGCTGCACGTGGCCACCAGGGCCTTCCCGGTCGCCGACGTCGTGGAGACCCGGGTGATGCTGGAGTCCGGTGCGGTCGCCGCCGCCGCCCGCGCCGGCGCACCCCTGGACGGCGTGCTGGAACTCCTCGCCGCCATGGAGGACCGGGCCCTCGACGTCCGCGCCTTCCTGCACCTGGACGCCCAGCTCCACGTGGCCATGGCCGAGCTGTCGGGCAACGTGCTGGTGGGCGCAGTGATGGCCTCACTGCGGTCCTCCATCGAGACCTACGTGCAGGCCTCGGTCCCGCACGTGGCCGATTGGGACTCCCTGCTGGACCGGCTCCGCCGGGAGCACCGCGGGGTCGTGGAGGCCATCGCCGCCGCGGACCCGGACGCTGCCGCCGACCTCGTCTCCCGGCACATCCGGGGCTTCTACGCCTCCTCGGGGCTGTCACCCGCTCCCTGACCGCTGCGGGCGCCCCGGCGCACCCCTACCGTGGTCGGGAGGCCCTGCCGACCACTCCACCCCGACGTCCACCCGCAGCCCGGCCCGGAGGTGACCGTGAGCGCTCCACCGCGCCCGTCGCGCCCGGTGCCCCCGCTGCCCTACCCGGTGGAGTCCTACCCGCCGCAGGTCCGGGCCGCCCCGCTGCGCGACCGCGTCACCCCGCAGCAGCTGCTGCTGGGCGGCGGTGCGGTGGCCGTCGTCGGCACCGGGCTGGCCGCGCTCACCGTCGGCAACCCGCTGGGTGTGGCCGTCGTGGTCGGGTTGCTGCTGGTCTGCGCGGCACTGGCGGTGCTGGCCGGGCACGCCGGCAGCCGCACCGCCGGTGAGGCGCTCGCGCTCAGTGCGGTGGCCTCGGCGGGCGCACTGGTCGGGGTGGGTGCCACCTCGGCACCCGACGGGCCACTCGCCGCCGCCACGCTGTCCGGCTTCGTGGCGGCGGCGGCGCTCGCGCTGTGGCCGTTGAGCCCCCAGCTGCGCACCTGGCCCGTGACCGCCTGGGTCGCCGGCCAGGTCGCCGTGCTCGTCCTCGTGCTGGACACCGGGGTCTCCGGGGTAACGGCGGCCGCGGTCCTGCTGACGGTCGCCGTGACGGGACTGGTCGTCGCCCGGCTCGGTTCCGACGCGGTCGCCTGGACCGGGCTGCTCGGCGCGGTGCCCTGGTGGGTGTGCGGCGTCGTCGTCGCCGAGCGGGTGGCCTGGTCGGGCGCGGACCCGCTGCCGGCGGCCGGGCTGGCCGTCGGTGCCGCCGTCGGGCTGCTCCTCACCGCCTCCCCGGACGTGCCCCAGCTGCCCACCCGCGGCCTGGTGCCGGTGCTGTCCGGGCTGACCGCCGGGACGGCCGTCGGCGGTGCGGCGCTGACCGGCCCTCCGGGCTGGGTGCTCGGCGCCGGCTTCCTGGGCTTGGGGCTCGCCGCCGTGGTGGCGGTCGCCGCCTCCCGTGGACCCGACTGGGTGCCCCGCGACGCCGGCCTCACCGCAGCCGTCACCCTGACCACGCTCTCCTGCGCCGGACTGGGGCGTGCGGGCCGCTGGGGGGACCTGGGCCTGCTGCTGGTGGCCACCGCCGCCGCCGCGGCCCTGCTGTCCGCGCGCAGCCGGGGCACCCGCCCCTCCACCGTCCCGGTCACCGTGGGCGCCGCGGCCGCCGCGGTCGTGCTGCTGACCACCACCGGCCCGGTGTCGCCGTCCGGGGTGGCCGTCGTGCTGGTCGCCATCGCCGTCACCGCGCTCGGGGAGGCCGTGGTGCTCGCCGTGGTCCTCCCCCGCCGGGCCGCCTCGCGGGTCGCCTCCTGGGTGCGGTCCCGGGTCGGCGGTCGCGCCGCCCGGCGACCGGCCCCCGCCGACGTCCGCGACGCCTTCGCCGCCCGCGACACCGGCCGCACCGAGGAGCCCCGGCTCTCGCTGCGCCGCCCCGCGGGTGACTCCCCCGACGAGCGGGCTGCCGCGCCCACCGCCACCACCGGTGCGCTCGTCGGCGCCCTCGGGGTCGGGACGGCGGCGTCGGCCGGTGCGTGGGCGGTCACCGCGGTGCTGCTCGCCGTCCTCGGCCTGGCGCTCATGGGGCACGGCGACGTCACCCGGGAGCGGACCACCCGGGTGCTGGGCGGCCTGGCACTGGTCGCCGCGGCCTGGTCGGCCGGAGCCCAGCTGGGCTGGTCGGCGGTCGAGGTGGTGACGGTCCCCGCGGGCGTCGTGCTGCTGGCCGGGGACTGGCGGCGGCTGCCGCACGGTGCGTCCTGGGCGGCCTGGGGCCCGGGTCTGGCCGTCGGCCTGCTGCCCTCGGTCGCCTGGACGCTGGTCGACCCCACCCCGCTGCGGCAGGTGCTGGTGCTGCTGGCGGCGCTGGTCTGCGTGGTCGGCGGGCTCGGTGGCGCGGTGCGGGCACCGTTCGTGCTCGGCCTGGTCGCCGTCGTGGGCGTGACCGTCGGCTGGCTGCTGGACGGCGTCCCCACCCCGTGGCTGGCCGCCCTCCTGGTGGTGGGCGCGCTGCTGCTGGCCCTCGGCGCCGCCCGGGAGCGGCAGCGCCGGCGCGGCGATCGAGTGCCGTCCCGGCTGCGCACCTTCCGCTGACCCGGTCCGGGCCCGCCGCTCAGGAGCCGAAGAGGGACTCGGCGCAGACGACGCGGTAGCCCGCGGCCAGGAACGACCGCAGCGACGCGGTGTTGGCCGGGGCGACCTGGGCCCAGAGCGGACCGTCCACCAGGGCCGGTGCGGCGGCGGCCATCGCGGCACCCAGCCCGCGGCCCCGGGCAGCCGGGTCCACCTCGATGCTGACCTCCCACCGGCCGGTGAGACCCCGCCCCAGCGTCAGCAGCGCCGCGGCGTCGGGAGTGCCGAGCACGCGGACGTCGGTGCGGTGGAGGTGCGCCCGCTGCACCCGGGGGTGCCCGGCTGCTTCCAGTGGCTGCAACGGGAGGGCCGGGCGCACCGGGGCCGCGGGCGCGACCAGCACGGCGTCCACCACGCCCGGTTCGACCCCGGTCTCGTCGGCCAGCGCGGCCAGGAACCGGGCCGACAGCGGCGCGGCGATCGGGTCTGGGGAGGCCGCGGTCCACGCGCTCACCCAGCCGGGGTCGACGTCCGCGCCGACCACCGCCCACGCGGTTCCACCGACGACGACAGCTCGCGCCCCGAGGGGCGCGGGCTGTGTCGTGACGCTGCCGTCAGCGGCGGGGTCGACGCCCGCAACCAGGTCCGCCAGCACCGCCGGGAGCGGTCCTCCGACCCTGTCCTGCGGCCTGCCTGCAGGAGTCCGCGGCGTGCGAGGCGAGGTGCTGGAACCGCCTTGCTGCAGGGACCCACCGCGAGCTCGCTCGTGGTGGGAGGCAGCAAGGTCCTCGGTCAGACCCGGAAGCCCAGTGCGCGCAGCTGCTCGCGACCGTCGTCGGTGATCTTGTCCGGGCCCCACGGCGGCATCCACACCCAGTTGATCCGGATGTCGTCGACCAGGCCGGGGCCGGGGCCGCCGGTGAGGGCCTGGCGGGCCTGGTCCTCGATGACGTCGGTCAGCGGGCAGGCCGCCGAGGTCAGCGTCATGTCGATGACGGCGACGTTGGAGTCGTCGACCTCCAGGCCGTAGACCAGGCCCAGGTCGACGACGTTCACGCCGAGTTCGGGGTCGACCACGTCGCGCATGGCCTCCTCGAGCTCCTCGAGGTCGGCCTTGATGAACGGGGCCCTGGGCGCCGCGGCGGCGGCGGGCGCCGACGTCGCGTCAGCGACGGGGGCATCGACGGCGGTGGTGTCGACGGCGGTGGTGTCGACGGCGGTGGTGTCGACGGCGGTGGTGTCGGTGGTCTCGCTCATGCGGGCTCTCCCGTGGTCGTCGCTTCGGTGGGCTCCCAGGCCCGGGCGCTGGCGTCCTTGAGGGCCATCCAGCTCATCAGCGCGCACTTGACCCGCGCCGGGTACTTCGACACCCCGGCGAACGCGACGGCGTCCTCCAGGCTGTCCTCGAGCTCGTCGGCCACGGACGTGTCGCCTTTGGCCTGCATCAGCCGCACGAAGTCCTCACCGGTGGCCAGCGCCTCCGGCACGCTCTTGCCGACGACCAGGTCGTACATCGCCGACACCGAGGCCTGGCTGATCGAGCAGCCCTGCCCCTCGTAGGAGACGTCGGTGAGGGTGTCGCCCTCGACCTTGACCCGCAGGGTCACCTCGTCCCCGCAGGTGGGGTTGACGTGGTGCACCTCGGCGTCGAACGGGTCGCGCAGACCGCGGCCGTGCGGGTTCCGGTAGTGGTCCAGGATGATCTCCTGGTACATGTCCTGCAGCTTCATCAGGCTCCCTCCTCCACCGCGTCAACACCGAAGAAGCGCTGGGCATGCCGGACGCCCTCGACGAGTGCGTCGACGTCGTCGTAGCCGGTGTGCACGTAGAACGTGGCCCGGGTGGTGGCCGGCACCCCCATGCGGCGCACGACCGGCCAGGCGCAGTGGTGCCCGACCCGGACGGCGATGCCCTGGTCGTCGAGGACCTGCCCGACGTCGTGCGGGTGGATGCCCTCGACGACGAAGCTGATCGCCCCGCCGCGGGCGACGGTGTCGGGCGGGCCGATGACCCGCACGCCCGGGATGGACTGCAGCTGCTCGAGGGCGTAGCCGGTCAGCGCCTCCTCGTGCGCGAGCACGGTGTCCATGCCCAGCGCCGTGAGGTAGTCGCACGCCGCGGCCAGCCCGATGACCTGCGCGGTCATCGGCACCCCGGCCTCGAAGCGCTGCGGCGGCGGGGCGAAGGTGCTGCCCTCCATCCGGACGACCTCGATCATCGAGCCACCGGTCAGGAACGGCGGCAGTGCGTCCAGGACCTCGGACCGGCCCCACAGCACGCCGACCCCGGTGGGCCCCAGCATCTTGTGCCCGGAGAACACCAGGAAGTCCGCGCCGAGGGCGGCCACGTCGACCGGCTGGTGCGGCACCGACTGGGCGCCGTCGACCATCACCAACGCGCCCACGGCGTGCGCGCGCTCGATGATCGGGGCCAGCGGCGGCATGGTGCCCAGGATGTTGGACTGCTGGGTGACCGTGACGAGCTTGGTGCGCTCGTTGACCACGGTGTCCAGGTCCGACAGGTCCAGGCGACCGTCGTCGGTGAGGCCCAGCCAGCGCAGCGTGGCGCCGGTGCGCTCGCACAGCTGCTGCCACGGGATCAGGTTGGCGTGGTGCTCCATCTCGGTGACGACGATCTCGTCGCCCTGCCCCACGGCGTACCGGTGGAACTCGGGCTCCTTGGCGGTGACGGCGTTGCTCATCGCGTAGGCCACGAGGTTGATCGCCTCGGTGGAGTTGCGGGTGAACACGACCTCGTCGGACTGCGCGCCGATGAAGGAGGCGATCGTCGCCCGGGCCTGCTCGTAGGCCTCGGTGGCCTCCTCGGCCAGGGCGTGCGCGCCGCGGTGCGGGGCGGCGTTGACGTTCTCGTAGAACCAACGCTCGGCGTCGAGCACCTGGCGTGGCTTCTGCGAGGTGGCGCCGGAGTCCAGGTAGACCAGCCGCTTCCCGTCCCGGACCGTGCGGTCCAGGATCGGGAAGTCGGCGCGGACCGCCTCGACGTCCAGCGGGAGCGGTGCGCGCCCCTGTGCTCCCGAGGGAGCCGCGGAGCGTGAGGCGGTCACGGTCATGCCGTGGCCGACCCGCTCAGCGAGGCAGCGGCGTCCGAGGCGACCAGCGCGTCGGCGTCGGCCTTGAGGTAGGCGGCGTAGCCCTCGGCCTCGAGCTTGTCGGCCAGCTCCTTGCCGCCCTCCTCGACGACCCGGCCGGCGACGAAGACGTGCACGAAGTCGGGCTCGATGTAGCGCAGGATCCGCGTGTAGTGCGTGATCAGCAGGACGCCCACGGAGCTGTTGGCCTTGGCCCGGTTGACGCCCTCGGAGACGACGCGCAGGGCGTCGACGTCCAGACCGGAGTCGGTCTCGTCGAGGATCGCCATCTTGGGCTTGAGCAGGCCCATCTGGAGGATCTCGTGGCGCTTCTTCTCACCACCGGAGAAGCCCTCGTTGACGTTGCGCTCGGCGAAGGCGGCGTCCATCTCGAGCGCCTCCATCTCGGTGCGCACGTCCTTGACCCAGGTGCGCAGCTTCGGCGCCTGGCCGGTGACGGCGGTGGCCGCGGTGCGCAGGAAGTTCGACACCGAGACGCCGGGGACCTCGACCGGGTACTGCATGGCCAGGAACAGGCCGGCCCGGGCGCGCTCGTCGACGGTCATCGCGAGGACGTCCTCGCCGTCGAGGGTGACGGTGCCACCGGTGATCGTGTACTTCGGGTGCCCGGCGATGGAGTACGCCAGGGTGGACTTGCCCGAGCCGTTGGGGCCCATGATCGCGTGGGTCTCGCCGCTGCGGATGGTGAGGTCGACGCCGCGGAGGATCTCCTTGGTCTCGTCACCCTCCCCGACCGTCACGTGCAGGTCGCGGATCTCCAGCACGCTGCCGGTGGTCTCGCTCATGTCATGCCTCTCAGTTCGTCTCGGCCGCGGAGGTGTCGACGAGGACGTCGACGTAGATGCTGTCGCCCTCGACGCGGACCGGGTGGGTGGTGACCGGCTTGTTCGCCGGCAGGTTGGTGGGCGCACCGGTGCGCAGGTCGAAGCACGACCCGTGCCAGGTGCACTCGATGGTGGGGACGCCGTCGACGATCTCGACGTCCCCGTCGCTCAGCGGGTAGTCCTGGTGCGAGCACAGGTCGGTCAGGGCGTACACCTGACCCTCGTGCCGCGCCACGACGAGCTCGATGGCATCTGCGCCGTCGCCGACGGAGACCGGGAGGGCCTCGCCGTCGGCGACCTCGGAGAGGGAGCAGACCCGCTGGTAGCTCATGCCGGCTGGAGCTCGCCCTGCTCGACGTCCTGCTCCTCGAGGCCCGGGAGGGCACCCAGCCGCTGCTCGATGGTGCCCATCAGGCGGTCGGCCAGCTCGGGGACGGCGATCTTCTGCACCACGTCGGCGAAGAAGCCGCGGACGACCAGGCGGCGGGCGGTCTCGGCGTCGATCCCCCGCGAGCAGAGGTAGAACAGCTGCTCGTCGTCGAACCGGCCGGTGGCGCTGGCGTGGCCGGCGCTGACGATCTCGCCGGTCTCGATCTCCAGGTTGGGCACCGAGTCGGCGCGGGCGCCGTCGGTGAGCACCAGGTTGCGGTTGAGCTCGTAGGTCTCGGTGCCGGTGGCCGCGGGGCGGATCCGGACGTCGCCGACCCACACCGTGTGCGCTTCCTCGCCCTGCAGCGCGCCCTTGTAGACGACGTTGCTGACGCAGTTCGGCGTCGCGTGGTCGACCCAGAGCCGGTGCTCCTGGTGCTGGGTCTCGTCGGCGAAGTAGACGCCGGAGAGGTCCGCGGTGCCGCCGGGGCCGGCGTACTCGACGTTGCTGACCAGCCGGACCAGGTCCCCGCCCAGGGTCACGACGACCTGGCGGAAGGTGGCGTCCCGGCCGACGACGGCGTCGTACTGACCGCCGTGGGCCGTGCCCGGCTCCCACTCCTGGACGCTGATGAGCTCGACGTGCGCGCCGTCGCCGACGAGCACCACCACCCCGCCGGAGTACTTGGCAGAGCCGGAGTGGTCCAGCACGACGGTGGCCTTGGCGAACGCGCCGACCTCGATGACGGTCTGGCCCCACACGACGTCGTCGGAGCCGGTGCCGCGCAGCGACAGCGTGACCGGACGGTCCAGCTGCGCCTCCGCGGGCACCCGGACGACGGTCGCACCGCCCGCGCGGACGCGGGTGAGGGCGGCGAGCCGGTCGACGGGCTCGGGCAGACCCTTGAGCAGCGGGTCGTCGGCGCCGACGGTGGTCAGCTCGACCCCGTCGGGCAGGTCCGACGTCAGCTCCAGGCGGGCGTCGGAGTCCGCGCCCTCCAGCAGCGGGCGGACCCGCTTCATCGGGGTGAAGCGCCACTGCTCCTCCCGACCCGTGACGACGGCGAAGTCGTCGGGGTCGGCGGAGGTGAACCGCTCGGCCGGCGAACCGGTCGGGGTCGGGCCACCGTGGCTGTGCGACCCCGGCCCGGCACCGGCGGTGCCGGTGTCGGAGGCGGGGGTGGTCGGCGGGCCGGCCTGTGCGCCGACGCCGGGAGCGAAGAGCTCGCTGGCCAGCGCGGCGGACTCGGCCGGTCCGGCGATCGTGTCGGGGGTGTCAGTGTTCTCCGGCATCAGCCGACGGCACCTTCCATCTGCAGCTCGATCAGGCGGTTCAGCTCGAGGGCGTACTCCATCGGCAGCTCCCGGGCGATCGGCTCGACGAAGCCGCGCACGACCATCGCCATCGCCTCGTCCTCGGACAGACCACGGCTCATCAGGTAGAAGAGCTGGTCCTCACTCACCCGGGAGACGGTCGCCTCGTGGCCCATGGACACGTCGTCCTCGCGGACGTCGACGTAGGGGTAGGTGTCCGAGCGGCTGATCGTGTCGACCAGCAGCGCGTCGCACTTCACCGTGGAGCGGGAGCCGTGGGCGCCCTCGTCGATCTGCACCAGGCCCCGGTAGGAGGTCCGGCCGCCACCGCGGGCGACGGACTTGCTGATGATGTTCGAGGAGGTGTGCGGGGCGGCGTGCACCATCTTGGCGCCGGCGTCCTGGTGCTGGCCCTCGCCGGCGAAGGCGATCGAGAGCACCTCGCCCTTGGCGTGCTCACCGGTCATCCACACGGCCGGGTACTTCATCGTCACCTTGGAGCCGATGTTGCCGTCGACCCACTCCATGGTCGCGCCCTCGTGGGCCACGGCCCGCTTGGTGACCAGGTTGTAGACGTTGTTCGACCAGTTCTGGATGGTCGTGTACCGGCAGCGGGCGTTCTTCTTCACGATGATCTCGACGACCGCGGAGTGCAGCGAGTCCGACTTGTAGATCGGCGCGGTGCAGCCCTCGACGTAGTGCACGTAGGCACCCTCGTCGATGATCATGAGCGTCCGCTCGAACTGGCCCATGTTCTCGGTGTTGATCCGGAAGTAGGCCTGCAGCGGGATCTCCACGTTGACGCCCGGGGGCACGTAGATGAAGGAGCCACCGGACCAGACGGCGGTGTTCAGCGCGGAGAACTTGTTGTCCCCGGAGGGGATCACCGAGCCGAAGTACTCGCGGAACAGGTCCTCGTGCTCGCGCAGCGCGGTGTCGGTGTCCAGGAACAGGACGCCCTGCTGCTCGAGGTCCTCACGGATCGAGTGGTAGACGACCTCGGACTCGTACTGGGCCGCGACGCCGGAGACCAGGCGCTGCTTCTCGGCCTCCGGGATGCCCAGCTTGTCGTAGGTGTTCTTGATGTCGGCCGGGAGGTCGTCCCAGGTCGCGGCCTGCTTCTCCGTCGACTTCACGAAGTACTTGATGTTGTCGAAGTCGATGCCGGAGAGGTCGGAGCCCCAGTCGGGCATGGGCTTCTTGCCGAAGAGCTTGAGGGCCTTGAGGCGGCGCTCGAGCATCCACTCGGGCTCGTTCTTGCGGCGCGAGATGTCGCGGACGACCTCTTCGTTGATGCCACGACGGGACGAGGCGCCGGCGACGTCGGCGTCCGCCCAGCCGTACTTGTAGCGGCCGAGCTGGTCGATCTGCTCGTCCTGCGTCAGCGGGGTGACGGGCTGCTCTGTGGTGGTCATGCGGGCGTCCTCTCCCGGGCGATCTGGCGGGTGTGGCTCGGTGCGGGGCGGGGTGGTGCGTCCGCCCGCTCTCTCGGTACAGGGCTCCCGGGGCGGGTTGTGTTCCCGCTCCGTCGGCTCCCGGGTATGTGGGTGGTGCAGACCCCGTCGCCGTGGGCGATGGTGGCCAGGCGTTGGACGTGCGTGCCGACCAGCCGCCCGATGACCGCGGTCTCGGCCTCGCACAGCTGGGGGAACTCCGCGGCGACGTGGGCCACCGGGCAGTGGTGCTGGCACAGCTGGCCGCCGCTGGAGATGGCCGACGCCGAGGCCGCGTAGCCCTCGGCGGTGAGCGCCTCGGCCAGGACCTGGGCCCGGTCGACCGGCTCGGGGCCGGTCGTCGAGGCGGCCCGCTCGACGGCGGTGGAGCAGCGCTCCTCCAGGCCGGCCAGCTGGCGCTCGGCGACGTCCCGGACGGCGTCGGGGCCGCCGTGCGCGGCGACGAACCGCAGCGCGGTGAGCGCCAGGTCGTCGTAGGCGTGCGGGAAGCCTGAGCGGCCGGCGTCGGTGAGGCTGAAGTGCCGGGCCGGGCGACCGCGGCCGCGGACCGAGCCGGGCAACGAGCGCTCGGCGACCCGGCCCTCGGCCACCAGGCCGTCCAGGTGCCGGCGGACGGCGGCCGGCGAGACGCCCAGGCGGGTGGCCAGCTCGGTGGCGGTCTGCGCGCCGTGCTCCAGCAGCAGACCCGTCACACGGTCACGGGTGCGCCCGTCGTCGGCCGGTGCCGACGGACGGGCGGACTGCGCCGCAGTGGATTCCACAACACGAGTGTGCGCTATTTCGCGGGGCTCGCAAGCAAGGTCGCCCTAACCCGAACGCGCCGGTCACGGGCGCAGGGAGGGGCCTCGGTGGACCCCTCCCCGCGCTCGTGGCACCCGGTGCCAGGTCAGACGGTCGCCGGCTCCCCGACGGTGAACCGCAGCTCGCCGTCGACGACGTCGACACGCAGCCGCTGCCCCTTGCCCAGGTCGCCGCTCAGGACCATCCGGGACAGCGGGTTGTCCACCGACCGCTGGATGGCCCGGCGCAGCGGCCGGGCACCGAACGCCGGCTCGTGGCCCCGCTGCGCCAGCCAGGTCACCGCCTCGGGGCTGAACTCCACCCCGATGTCCTGCGCGCTGAGCCGCCGACGGGTCTCCTCCAGCAACAGGTCGGTGATCCGCTCCAGCTGGTCGGCCTCCAGCTGCCGGAAGACGACGATCTCGTCGATCCGGTTGAGGAACTCGGGCCGGAAGGACTCCCGCAGCCGCCGCATGACGGCGTCCCGGACGTCGTTGCCCGACCCGTCGGAGGAGGTGAAGCCCAGCGGCCCGCGGGCGGCGTTGACGATCGCCTCCGAGCCCAGGTTCGACGTCATCACCACGACGGTGTTGGCGAAGGACACCGTGCGACCGCGGGAGTCGGTCAGCCGACCGTCGTCCAGCAGTTGCAGGAGCGTGTTGAACACGTCCGGGTGCGCCTTCTCCACCTCGTCGAGCAGCACCACCGAGTAGGGGTTGCGGCGGACCGCCTCGGTCAGCTGACCGGCGTCCTCGTAGCCGACGTAGCCGGGGGGCGAGCCGACCAGCCGACTGACCGTGTGCCGCTCGGAGTACTCGCTCATGTCCAGCCGGACCATCTTGTCCTGGTCACCGAACAGCGCCTCGGCCAGCGCGCGGGCCAGCTCGGTCTTGCCGACGCCGGTCGGGCCCAGGAAGAGGAAGCTGCCGATCGGCCGGTCCGGGTCGCCGAGACCCGCCCGCGAGCGGCGGATCGCCTCGGAGACGACCTCGACGGCCTCGTCCTGACCGACCACCCGGGCGTGCAGCACGTCCTCCAGCCGCAGCAGGCGGTCACGCTCCTCCTCGGTCAGCTGGGCCACCGGGATGCCGGTGGACCGGGACACGACCTCGGCGATCTCGGCCACCCCCACCTCGGGGATGCCCGCCTCACCGCCGGTGCGGGCCTGGCTCAGCCGCTGCTGCGCCGCGGCCAGCTCGTCGCGCAGGCTGGAGGCGGTCTCGTAGTGCTCGGCGGCGACGGCCTGGTCCTTCTCCCGGCCCAGCCGCTCCACCTCCTGCTCCAGGGAGCGCAGGTCAGTGGTCGGCGTCTTGACCCGCAGCCTCACCCGGGCGCCGGCCTGGTCGATCAGGTCGATGGCCTTGTCGGGCAGGAAGCGGTCGGCCACGTAGCGGTCGGACAGCTCGGCCGCGGCCACCACCGCCTCGTCGGTGAACCGCACCTGGTGGTGGGCCTCGTAGCGGTCCCGCAGGCCGCGCAGGATCTCGATGGTGTCCAGCACGCTGGGCTCGGGCACCAGGATCGGCTGGAAGCGCCGCTCCAGGGCCGGGTCCTGCTCGATGCTGGTCCGGTACTCGTCCAGCGTCGTCGCGCCGATGACGTGCAGCTCGCCACGGGCCAGCGCCGGCTTGAGCATGTTGCCCGCCCCGGCCGAGCCCTCCGAGCCCCCGGCGTCGACCACGGTGTGCAGCTCGTCGACGAAGACCAGCACCTCGGCGCTGTTGTCCCGGATCTCGTCGATCACCTTCTTCAGGCGCTCCTCGAAGTCGCCGCGGTAGCGGGTGCCGGCGACCAGACCGGTGAGGTCCAGCTCCACCAGCCGCCGGCCGCGCAGCTGCTCGGGGACGTCACCGGAGACGATCGCGGCGGCGATGCCCTCCACGATCGCGGTCTTGCCGACGCCGGCCTCACCGATCAGCACCGGGTTGTTCTTGGTGCGGCGGGACAACACCTCGATGGTCTGCTCGATCTCCGAGGCCCGGCCGATGACCGGGTCGATCTTCCCGTCGCGGGCCATCGCCGTGAGGTCCCGGCCGTACTCGTCCAGCGTCGGCGTGCTCGAGGGCGGCTGCTCCGCGCTGCCACCGCCCCCGCCCCCGACCGGGACGCCGGCCGCGGCCCGCTGCAACGCCTCGGGCGTCACCCGGGAGACGGACAGGAAGCGGCCCGCCCCGGACTCCGGGTTCAGCGCCAGGGCGAAGAGCAGGTGCTCGGGCCCGATGTAGGTCGAACCGCTGGCCCGGGACACCTGGTGGGCGTCCAGCAGGGCCCGCTTGGCCGCGGGGGTCAGCACCGGCGGCTGCTCGGTGGCCTCACCGCGGCGCAGCGCCGCCTCCAGCTGACCGGCCAGCTGCCCCGGGTCCGCACCGGCACGGGAGAGCAGGCCGCGGGTGGGCTCGTGGCCGGCGAGCGCCCAGAGCAGGTGCTCGGCGTCCAGGTCCCGGCTGCCCCAGGCCGCGGCCTGGTGGGCAGCCGCGCCGACCACCTGGCGGGCCTGGTCGGACAGCAGCGCGGTGATGTCCACCCGCTGCATGCCCCGGCGGGCGCCCGAGCCGAGGAAGGCGGCGAAGAAGTCGTCGAAGGGGCTCCTGCCGGAGCCGGAGTCGAAGGGGTCGGTCACGGTGGTCACTCCTGGGGGTCGTCCTGCGCCGACTCCGCCCCGCCGGGTCTCGGCGGGGGGCCGTGCGCCGCGGGGGCCGGTCCGGGGCCGTCGCCCCGGGTGCCCTGCGCTGCCGGACACAGCGCTCACGCAGGGGGTGACCTTCCCCGCTTCGCCACCGGCGAACACGGCCTGCCCCCGACGGCCACCTACGCTGGGTCCGTGCCGGTCTCCTCTGCCGTCGTCAGCCGCGTCGCGCTCGCCAACGTCGTCGCCAACGGGCTCATCGTGGTCACCGGGGGCGCCGTCCGGCTCACCGGATCCGGCCTCGGCTGCCCGACCTGGCCCGAGTGCACCGACGGCTCCATCGCCCCGACCCCCGAGCTCGCCGGCCACGGCCTGATCGAGTTCGGCAACCGGCTGCTGACCTTCGTCGTCGCCGTCATCGCCATCGCGACCGTCGTCGTGGTGTGGCGCTCGGCCCGGCGCGAGCTGCGGAGGTGGGCGGTGGCCAGCTTCCTGGGCATCCCCGCGCAGGCCCTGCTCGGCGGGGTCACCGTGCTCACCGGGCTGAACCCGTGGACGGTGGCCGCGCACTTCCTGCTGTCCATGGTCCTGGTGGCCGTGGCGACCACGCTGTGGCTGCGGTCCCGGGAACCGGGCGTGGGCCAGCTGCTGGTCCGGCGTCCCATCGCACTGCTGGTCACCGGCATCGCCGCCACGGTCGCCGCGGTCCAGGTGTTCGGCACCGTCGTCACCGGTTCCGGTCCGCACAGCGGTGACCCCGACGCCGGCCGCACCGGCCTGGACGCCGAGCTGGTCAGCCAGCTGCACGCCGACGTCGTCTTCCTGCTGATCGGGCTCACCGTCGCGCTGCTGGTCGCGCTGTACGCCACCGACTCCCCCGGTCGGGTCCGCCGGGCCGCCCGCGACCTGCTGGTGGTCGAGCTGGCCCAGGGCGTCATCGGCTACGTGCAGTACTTCACCGACCTGCCCGTCGTGCTGGTGCTCCTCCACATGGCCGGCGCCGTCCTCATCTCGGCCTACACCGCCCGGCTGCTGTGGGCCGTCCGCGGGCCGGCGTCCGAACTGCCGGTCGACGCGCCCGCCGAGCCGTTCGCCGCCGCGCGCTGACCCACGGGGCCGCGCGCCCCACCGAGTGACTCCTGAGGGGGCGCCGACACCCGTCGGACGCCCCCTCAGCCGTCGGTCGGCAGATCGCCGGGCCCGCCCCCGGGTCTCGTGCGGCGAGTGACACGTGAGCGTGGACCACCGGCCGACGGGTCCACGCCCAGCTGTCACTCGACGGCCGAACCCGGGTGCCTCCTGCCGGGTGCGGCAGCGGTCCGAGCCCGTCCTGTCGTCGGCCGCGCCACGAGGTGCGCGGGGAGACGTGCGGCAGGGTGCAGGGCGACCGTGAGGTCAGAGCAGGACGTCGACGGCCAGCGCGATGGACAGCAGCGTCATGTGCGTGATCGACACCGAGAACAGCCGCATCGGGCGGTCCGGGCCGCCGGCCCGGATCCGGTTGAGCCAGGCGTGGGACTCGGCCACGAACCACAGGCCCAGCGCGACGAGGGCGACCAGCGTGATGACGCCCAGGCCCGGGGTCACCCACACCAGGGGCAGCGAGACGGCCAACGTGGCCCACGCCCACACGACCGAGTGGCGGCCCACGGTCACCGCCCCGTCGGTCACCGTGAGCATCGGGACGCCGGCGCGGAAGTAGTCGTAGCGGTAGCGGCTGGCCAGCGCGTAGAAGTGCGGCATCTGCCAGCAGAAGACGATCGCGAAGAAGACGACGGCCGGCCAGTCCAGCGAGCCGGTGACCGCGGCCCAGCCGATGAGCACCGGGGCGGCGCCGGGGAAGCCCCCGACGACGGTGTTGTGCTTGGTCCGGCGCTTGAGGACCATCGTGTACAGCACCGAGTAGGCCAGCACGGCCCCGGCGGTGAGCGCGGTGGCCAGCGGCGTGGTGAACACGCCCAGCACCACCAGGGACACCCAGGCCAGCAGCACCCCGAAGGTCAGCGCCGCGCGCGGGCTGATCACCCCGCTGGGGATGGGCCGGCTGCGGGTGCGCGACATCAGGCGGTCGATGTCGCGGTCGTACCAGCAGTTGATCGTGTTGGCCGCGCCCGCGGCCAACATGCCGCCCACCAGCGTGGCGACGACGAGACCCGTGCCCGGCCAGCCGCGGTCGGCCAGCATCATCGCCGGCAGCGTGGTGACCAGCAGCAGCTCGACCAGCTTGGGCTTGGTCAGCGAGACGTAGGCACCGACGAGGGCCAGCGGCGACGTCCGGAGCGCGGTGGTGCGGCGCTCGGCGACGGCCGTCACCGGGAGACCCCGGACGCGGGGCGCCCGCAGGCGCTCGGTCGGCAGGTCAGCACGGGAGGATCCAACCACTTCGGCCGGGGGCGGGGGTTCACCCCATGGTAGCCCGGGAACACCTCGGGAACACCCCGCTACCACTAGGCTCGACACGTTGATGCTGCGTGCGCAGCGGGTAGGGCCCAGGTCGGCGACGATGCCGACGACGACGCCGCCCTCCTCCCCGACGACGGGGCGGGCGGGCGCGGGGAGACCACCCGCCGACCACGCACCGTCGTCCGCCCGGAGCGGCGGCACCACCGACGCCTCCGGACGGTCCGACGCACGACCGACCCCGAGGAGCACGAGCCAGATGGCAGACAAGAGCACCGAGTCCGAGGCACCGGCAGAGGCCGCCTCCGACAGCCCCACGGGGTCCCCCGCGCAGCCGAACCCCACGCTGCCCGAGGGCTTCACCGACCTGGACCGCAGGGCCATCGACACCGCCCGGGTGCTCGCCATGGACGCCGTGCAGAAGACCGGCAACGGCCACCCCGGCACCGCGATGAGCCTGGCCCCGCTGGCCTACCTGCTCTTCCAGAAGCACATCGCACACGACCCGTCGGAGCCGAACTGGGTCGCCCGCGACCGCTTCGTGCTCTCCCCGGGGCACACCGCGCTGACGCTGTACACCCAGCTCTACTTCTCCGGCTACGGCCTGGAGCTCGACGACCTGAAGGCGCTGCGCACCTGGGGCTCGAAGACCCCGGGCCACCCCGAGGTCGGCCACACCACCGGCGTCGAGACGACCACGGGCCCGCTGGGCCAGGGCGTCGGCAACGCGGTCGGCATGGCCATGGCCGCCCGCCGCGAGCGCGGCATCTGGGACCCGACGACCGATCCCTCCGCAGAGAGCCTGTTCGACCACACCGTCTGGGCCATCGCCTCCGACGGTGACATGGAAGAGGGCATCTCCGGCGAGGCGTCCTCGCTGGCCGGCACGCAGCAGCTGGGCAACCTCGTCGTGGTCTACGACGACAACAAGATCTCGATCGAGGACGACACCACCGTCGCCTTCACCGAGGACGTCGGCATGCGCTACGAGGCCTACGGCTGGCACGTGCAGCACGTCGCCGACGGCGAGGACCTGGCCGCGCTGGACGCCGCGCTCACCGCCGCGAAGGCCGAGACCGGCCGTCCCTCGCTCATCGTCATGCGCACGGTGCTGGCCTGGCCGGCGCCGAACAAGCAGAACACCGGCGCCGCGCACGGCTCGGCACTCGGGGACGACGAGGTCGCCGCGACCAAGCGGATCCTCGGCTTCGACCCGGAGCAGACCTTCGAGGTCTCCGACGAGGTCATCGCGCACACCCGCCGCGTCATCGAGCGCGGGCAGGCCGCACGTGCGCAGTGGCAGCCCCGCTTCGACGCCTGGCGATCGGCCAACGCCGACCAGGCCGCGCTCTTCGACCGGATGACGACCCGCACCCTCCCCGAGGGCTGGGCCGACGCGCTGCCGACCTTCGACGCCGACCCCAAGGGCATGGCGACCCGCAAGGCCTCCGGTGCCGTGCTGGCCGCGATCTACCCGGCGCTGCCCGAGCTGTGGGGCGGGTCGGCCGACCTGGCCGAGTCCAACAACACCGCCGTGGAGGGCGAGCCCTCGTTCCTGCCCTCGGTGCACCAGACCAAGATGTGGAGCGGTGGCCCCTACGGCCGCACGCTGCACTTCGGCATCCGCGAGCACGCCATGGGCTCGATCATGAACGGCATCGCGCTGCACGGCGGCACCCGCGTCTACGGCGGCACGTTCCTGACGTTCTCGGACTACATGCGACCCGCCGTCCGGCTCGCCGCGCTCATGCAGCTGCCGGTCACCTACGTGTGGACGCACGACTCCATCGGCCTGGGCGAGGACGGCCCGACGCACCAGCCGATCGAGCACCTGGCCGCGCTGCGGGCGATCATCGGCCTGGACGTCGTCCGCCCGGCGGACGCCAACGAGACCGCCGTCGCCTGGCGCACGATCCTCGAGCACGACGACCGGCCCGCCGGCATCATCCTGTCCCGGCAGAACCTGCCGATCGTGGACCGCTCGGAGTTCGGCTCGGCCGAGGGCACCGCCAAGGGCGCCTACGTGCTGGCCGAGGCCAGCTCGGGCACCCCCGAGGTGATCCTGATGAGCACCGGGTCCGAGGTGCAGATCGCCGTCGCCGCCCGTGAGCAGCTGGAGGCCGCGGGCACCCCGACCCGGGTCGTGTCCATCCCGTGCCAGGAGTGGTTCGCCGAGCAGGACCAGTCCTACCGCGACGAGGTCTTCCCGCCGTCCGTCCGGGCCCGGGTCAGCATCGAGGCCGCGATCGCCATGGGCTGGCGCGAGTTCGTCGGCGACGCCGGCCGGATCATCGCCCTGGACCACTACGGCGCCAGCGCGCCGTACACGAAGCTCTACGAGGAGTTCGGCCTCACCGCGGAGGCCGTCGTGGCGGCAGCCCGCGAGAGCATCCAGGCAGCTGCCGGCAACCCCGGCCCGGCGTCGGGTTCCGACGTCGTCGGCGGCCTGCACACCCGCACCGCCGACCAGTAGGCCGCACCCCACCACCCGTGAGTCAGCGGCGGGCCCACGCGCGGGGGCCCGCCCGACCGGAGAGAAGGCACACCCCATGACCCAGAACGAGAACCTGGCGAGCCTGTCCGAGGCCGGCGTCGCCGTGTGGCTGGACGACCTGTCCCGCGACCGGATCCGCAGCGGCAACCTGCAGCAGCTCGTCGACGAGCACTCCGTCGTCGGCGTCACCACGAACCCCTCGATCTTCGCCGCCGCCATCAGCGGCTCGGAGTCCTACGACGACCAGCTGCACGCCATGGCCGTCCGCGGGGTCAGCGTCGAGGAGGCGCTGCGCACCATCACCGCCGCCGACGTCCGCGACGCCTGCGACCTGCTCGCCCCGGTCGCCCAGCGCACCGGCCGCGACGGCCGCGTCTCCCTCGAGGTCGCCCCCGGGCTGGCCCACGAGACCGACGCCACCGCCGCCGAGGCCGCCCACCTGTGGTGGCTGGTCGACCGGCCGAACCTGTTCATCAAGATCCCGGCCACCGTCGAGGGCCTGCCGGCCATCACCGAGACGATCGCCAACGGGATCAGCGTCAACGTCACGCTGATCTTCAGCCTGGACCGCTACAAGGCCGTCATGGAGGCCTACCTGGCCGGCCTGGAGAAGCGCGCCGAGGACCCCGAGGCGTCCTTCGAGGGCATCGAGAGCGTCGCGTCCTTCTTCGTGTCCCGGGTGGACACCGAGATCGACAAGCGCCTGGACGACGCCGGTGCCGACGCCTCCCTCAAGGGCAAGGCCGGCGTCGCCAACGCGCAGCTGGCCTACCAGGCCTACGAGGAGGTCTTCTCCTCCGACCGGTGGAAGGCGCTCGAGGCGCGCGGAGCGAGCAAGCAGCGCCCGCTGTGGGCCTCGACCGGGGTCAAGAACCCCGACTACAGCGACACGCTGTACCTCTCCGAGCTCGCCGCCCCCGACACGGTGAACACCATGCCGGAGAAGACGATGCAGGCCTTCGCCGACCACGGTCAGGTGGGCCGCCCGGTCACCGGGACCTACACCGACGCCGCCGCGGTGCTGCAGTCGGTCACCGACGCCGGCATCGACCTCGACGACGTCTTCCGCGTTCTGGAGGACGAGGCCGTGCAGAAGTTCAACGACGCCTGGGACGAGCTCACCACCTCGGTCCAGGAGCAGCTGCAGGACAAGAAGTAGGACCCGGAGGGGCCGACGCACCGCCGCGTCGGCCCCTCGCCTGCACCGCCCCCACACCGTCACACCCGAGGGACAGATGACCACCAACCCGTTGCGTGACCCGAGGGACCGGCGGTTGCCCCGGGTCCCGGAACCCTGCGCCCTGGTCGTCTTCGGCATCACCGGAGACCTGGCCCGCAAGAAGCTGCTGCCGGCGGTCTACGACCTCGCCAACCGCGGCCTGCTCCCCACCAACTTCGCGCTGCTGGGCTTCGCCCGCCGCGACTGGGACGACGTCGACTTCGCCGAGCTGTCCCGCTCGGCCGCCCAGGAGCACGCCCGCACCCCGTGGCGCGAGGAGGTCTGGGAGCGGCTGGCCAACTCGGTCCGGTTCATCCAGGGCTCCTTCGACGACGACGTGGCCTTCGACGAGCTGGCCAGCACCCTCGGCGAGCTCGAGGGCAGCCACGGCATCGGCGGCAACGCCGCGTTCTACCTCTCCATCCCGCCCAGCCTGTTCCCCGTCGTGCTCAAGCAGATGGAGCGCACGGGCATGGCCACGAGCACCCCTGAGCGCTGGCGCCGGGTGGTCGTGGAGAAGCCGTTCGGCACCGACCTGCCCTCCAGCCGGGAGCTCAACCAGCTGGTCGACTCGGTCTTCACCGCCGACGACGTCTTCCGCATCGACCACTACCTGGGCAAGGAGACGGTGCAGAACCTGCTGGCCCTGCGCTTCGCCAACACCCTCTTCGAGCCGGTCTGGAACGGCGCGCACGTCGACTCCGTGCAGATCACCATGGCCGAGGACGTCGGCATCGGGGGCCGGGCCGAGTTCTACGAGCGCACCGGCGCTGCCCGCGACGTGCTGCAGAACCACCTGCTGCAGCTGCTGGCCCTCACCGCCATGGAGGAGCCGGTCGAGTTCTCCGCCGAGGAGATCCGCACCGAGAAGCTCAAGGTGCTGCGGGCCATCTCGGTGCCCAAGGACATGGCGCGCTTCGCCGTCCGCGGGCAGTACGAGCAGGGCTGGCTGGCCGGCCAGCGGGCCACCGGCTACCGCCAGGAGAAGGGCGTCAGCGAGGACTCGACCACCGAGACCTACGCCGCCGTCCGCCTCGGCGTGGAGACCCGCCGCTGGGCCGGGGTGCCGTTCTACCTGCGCACCGGCAAGCGCCTCCCCCGCCGGGTCACCGAGATCGCGCTGAGCTTCCAGCGCGCCCCGCACCTGCCCTTCGCGCCCACCGACACCGAGGAGCTGGGCCACAACCAGCTCGTCATCCGGGTGCAGCCCGACGAGGGCGTGACGCTGAAGTTCGGCTCGAAGGTGCCCGGCAGCGTGATGGAGGTCCGCGACGTGTCGATGGACTTCCTCTACGGCGAGCAGTTCACCGAGGCCTCCCCGGAGGCCTACGAGCGGCTGCTGCTGGACGTGCTGCTCGGTGACGCCACGCTCTTCCCGCGCAACGCCGAGGTCGAGGCCTCCTGGGCCGTCATCGACCCGTTGGAGGAGTACTGGGCCGACACCACCCCGTTCTCCTACCGCGCCGGCGAGTGGGGCCCGCGGGCCGCCGAGGAGATGCTGGCCTCCGAGGGCCGCGCCTGGCGGCGACCGTGACCCCCACCGACCCCTGCCTGGAGACCAGCTCATGAGCACCCTGTGGGACACCAACGGCTCGGCCATCGTCAAGGAGCTCGCTGCCCAGCGCCGCACCGGCGGCGCGGTGATGAGCGGGGTCGCCCTGACCCTGGTGGTCATCGCCGACGAGGACCGGGTCATCGAGGCCGAGGCGGCCGCCGCGGCCGCCGCCGAGGTGCACCCGTGCCGGCTGCTGGTCGTCGTGCGCCGCCAGGTCGCCGCGCCGTCCCCCCGGCTGGACGCCGAGGTGCTCATCGGCGGGCGCCTGGGCCCCGGTGAGGCCGTGGTCATGCGCATGTACGGCCGGCTGGGCCTGCACGCCGAGTCCGTCGTCCTGCCGCTGCTGGCCGCCGACGCCCCCGTCGTCACCTGGTGGCACGCGGCACCGCCGGACCGGATCGAGACCGACGCCCTGGGCGTCATCGCCGGCCGTCGGGTCACCGACAGCGCGATGGCCGAGGACGCCCTGGCCGCGTTGCGAGCCCGGGCCGAGGACTTCACGCCCGGGGACACCGACCTGGCCTGGACCCGCAGCACCCCGTGGCGCTCCGCGCTGGCCTCCACCCTGGACGCCGTCGTGGGCCGCCGGGGCGACGCCGTGCAGGTGCTCGGCGGCCACCTCGTCGGCGACCCGGAGAACCCGACCGCGCAGCTGGTGGCCGGCTGGCTGAGCTCGCGCTGCGGTTGCGCCGTGGACATCGAGCCCGGCCCCCGCAGGACCGGGTCCAAGGGCATCGACACCATCGTGCTGCGGCTGGACCGCGACGAGGAGGTGCGGCTGCAGGACGACCGCAAGGGCGGCGTCGTCATCAGCCAGCCCTTCCGACCGGACTCCACGGTGGCCCTGCCCAAGCGCAGTCTCGGCGAGCTCCTGGGTGAGGAGATGCGCCGGCTGGACACCGACGAGCCCTACCGCGAGGCACTCGAGGCGGCCACCGGCGTCACCGGCCTGGCCGACCGCCCGGCCACCCGGGAGCACCGGTGGTTCGACCCGATGCGGCCGGCCGGCCCGCCCGCCCCGCAGGTGCCCGACGACTCCACCGAGGACGACGAGGTCGCCCAGACCGGCACCACCGGCGACGACGACGGCGGCGACGACTCCCCGTCGGACGTCCCGGCCCCGGACGACACGGCGCAGGCGCAGTCGTGAGCCAGGAGTCCCCCGGCGAGCAGGTCGACGACGCCCTGGAGGCAGCCGGCCTGCCCACGCCCGACGTGGTCGTCGAGCCCGACGCCGACCGGCTGGCGCGTGCGGTCGCCTCGGCCCTGATGGCCCGCTTGGCCGCCGCCCAGGCCGTGCACGGCAGCGCCTCGGTGGTGCTGACCGGTGGCGGCATCGGCACCGCGGTGCTCCGCGAGGTGGCCGCCCTGGCCGTCGAGCCCGAGGCCTCGGTCGTCGACTGGACGGCGGTCGACGTCTGGTGGGGCGACGAGCGCTGGGTGCCCGCCGACGACGACGAGCGCAACGAGAAGGGCGCCCGGGCGGCGCTGCTGGACGTCGTCGGGGTGCCTGCCGGGCGGGTGCACGCCATCCCGGCCTCCGACGCGGGCTTCGCCGAGCCGGAGGAGGCCGCTGCGGCCTACGCCGACGAGCTGGCCGCGTCCGGTGACGGCGGGCCGCCCCGGATCGACGTGCTGATGCTGGGCATGGGGCCCGAGGGTCACGTGGCCTCGATCTTCCCCGACTCCCCCGCGGCCACCGACAGCCGGACCGTCGTC
>NZ_CEEDOS010000033.1:0-55279 GCF_979256525.1 Klenkia sp. AC732
TGGGCATGGGGCCCGAGGGTCACGTGGCCTCGATCTTCCCCGACTCCCCCGCGGCCACCGACAGCCGGACCGTCGTCGCCGTGCGGGACTGCCCGAAGCCGCCGCCGACCCGGGTCAGCCTGGGCTTCGCGGCGATCAACGCGGCCGAGGAGGTCTGGCTGCTCGTCTCCGGTGAGGGCAAGGCCGAGGCCGTCGGGCGTGCGCTCACCGGTGGTCTGAACGGCGTGGAGCTCCCCGCGGCCGGGGTGCACGGCACCCGGGCCACCCGCTGGCTGCTGGACGCCGACGCCGCCTCCCAGCTGCCCCGCTGACACAGCACCGGCCCGGCACCCCCGAGGGGTGCCGGCCCGGTGGCGTCCGCGGCTCAGGCGCCGCGGCGGGCCCGGAGCCGGGTGAGCGCCTCCTCGAGGAGGGCGTCGCCGTCGGCGTCCGTGCGGCGTTCCCGCACGTAGGCCAGGTGCGTCTTGTACGGCTCGTTGCGGGGGGCCGGCGGCGGGTTCGCCTCGTCCTGTCCGGCGGGGAGCCCACAGCGCGGGCAGTCCCAGGTCTCGGGGACCTCGACGTCGCACGCGAACGCGATGCGGGTGTCGTGCTTGTTCGCGCACCAGAAGACGACCCGGGTGCGCGGCGCGGACTCACCCCGCTCCGACTCGCCCATCGGACCCGCCCCGACCCGGCTGCCCCGGATCGCGTTTCCACCAGCCACGAACGCCCCCTGCCATCGAACCCGACACCGGACGGCGACCCCCCGAGACCACCGTTGGGCCGCAGTCTAGGGCTCTCAGGCGACGCTCAGGTCACCGTCCGGTCACTGTTCCCGCTGGTCAGACGCGTGGTGTGCGACCGGATGGCGGGCGACGGGACGGATCCGTGCCGTTTCCGCAGGTGGGGCGGGTGGCGCACTCAGACCTTGAGCAGGATGCCCAGCGCGACGATGCAGACGGTCCACACGGCGCCGGTGAAGACGGTCAGCCGGTTGAGGTTCTTCTCCACCACGGAGGACCCCGACAGCGACGACGACGCGGCGCCACCGAACATCGAGGAGAGGCCGCCGCCCTTGCCGCGGTGCAGCAGGATCAGCACGATCAGCAGCAGGCTGGTGAGGGTGAGCAGCACGTTGAGCACGATCTCGATCACGGTCATCTCCTGTCCCGTTGCGCACGGGGTCCGTCTGTCACCCCGGGGTCGGGCGGGGAGTCGGGCTCGGGTCCGTCGGACGCCGGGCCACTCGACTCGTCAGCCTAACGGACGTCCGGCCCGCTCCCCTGCCGGCCGACGCGGTCAATCGTCACCGACGCCCGCCGTCGCCACGTCGTATCCGCCGAAGGGCTGCATGACGACCCCGTTGCGCAGCCGCTGACCGGCCAGCAGCTGCACCCGGTTCTCCGCCAGCGGCACGTAGGCGGCGGTGGCCTGCGCGAGCTGCGCGACCTGACGCCAGGCGTCGAGGGCGGCAGCCGGGTCCGGCGCCGCGACCGCGGCGTCGATGGCGGCGTTGACCCCGGGGTCGTCGAGCAGCGCGTAGTTGGCGTTGCCGGCGGTGGTCTGGATCGCCCGGCCGTCGACCAGCGGGCGCAGGAACGACGCCGGGGTCGGGAAGTCCGCACCGTAGATGGCCAGCACCAGGCCGTAGCCGGCGCCGCTGACCGCTGAGGGCAGCCCGATGCCGGTGGAGTAGTAGGTCGTCGGGTCCAGCGGGGCCAGGGTGACCACGATGCCGACCTCGGCGAGCGCGGTGACCAGGGAGTCGGCGACCGCCAGGCTCATCGGCACGTCGGCCACGGCCATCGTCACCGGGAAGCCGTCGGGCTGTCCGCACGCTGCCAGCGCGGCCCGGGCGGCGTCGGGGTCGGCGGCCGGGTCGGGGTCCTCCGGAGCGCCGGCGAGCACCCGGGGCCACAGCTGGGAGGTGCGGACGGCGCCACCGGACCCACCCAGCGCCTCCTGCACCGCGACCCGGTCGACGGCGGCGGCCACCGCTGCCCGGCAGGACGGGTCGGTCATCGGCGCCACCGTCGTCGGCATCGACAGGACCCGGATGGAGCCCGTGGTCAGGTCGTCGACCCGGTCGGTGAGCCCGTCGTCCCCCGTGCCGTCGCCGAACCGGGTGGTGGTCGCCTCCTGCACGCCGCTGCCGGACAGGTCCGCGTCCGCGGACCCGGCCAGCAGGGCCTGGTCCCGCTCGAGGCCGGTCATCCCGGTGCGCACCACGACCTGGTCGGGCAGGGCCGTGCGCACCGGGTCGCTGGCCTGGTCCCAGGCCGCGTTGCGGTCCAGCACGATGCCGGTCTGGGCGTCCACCGAGGTGAGGGCGTAGGGACCCGACGACACCGGGTCGTTGCCGTAGTCGGCCCCGGTGTCGGCCTCGATCGGCACCGGGCTGGAGGACGGCAGCGCCAGCACGAACGGGAAGTCCGGGTAGGGCCGGGACAGCGTGAAGACGATCGTGGCGTCGTCGGGGGTGGCGATGGAGGCCAGTCCCAGCTTGTCCGGCGTCTCGTCCTGGTAGGGCCCGGCGTACTGGCTGGTCGGGTCCAGCAGGTCCAGCACGTCGTTGGGTCCCCCGCTGACCACGTCCACGGCGAAGGACCGCTCGATGCCGTACTTGAGGTCGCGGCTGGTGATCGGCCGGCCGGTCTCGAAGGTGCTGCCCGGACGCAGGGTGAACGTCCAGGTCACCCCGCCGTCGGGGCTGCTGCCCAGGTCGGTGGCCAGGTCCGGGACCAGCTCGTCGGTGCGGCCGGGTTCGGAGGAGTACGTGACCAGGGTGCGGACGTAGAGCCGCATCAGGTTCCACACGCCCGGCACGTAGGAACGCTGGGGGTCCAGGCTGTCGACCTGGCTGGTCACCAGACGCAGCGAACCGCCGCGCTCGTCGGAGGGTGCCCGCACCCCGTCGAGCCCGCCGTCGGCGGCCCCGCTCTGGGTGGGCACCGCCGCGTCCGGCTCACCGTCGGCGCTGCACCCGGCGACCAGGGCCAGCAGCAGCAGGACCGCGACCACCAGCCGGCCCGGCGCCGCACGACGACGGGGCGCCGCACCGGGGGTCCCGGTGCGACGCCCCGTCGGGGTGCCGTCCGACAGCCCCGTCCCGGGGCTGCGGTGCGTGCTGGTGGTGCGGGCTCTCACGAGTGACTCGGTCCTCCGGGTGGCTGGCCGGCCACCCGGCGACGGGTCAGCGGCTCTCGGCTGCGGTGCGGCAGATCGAGGAGAACTCGTCGGCGTCCAGGCTCGCGCCACCGACCAGTGCCCCGTCGACGTCCGGTCCGGCGAGGATGCCAGCGGTGTTGCCCGCCTTCACCGAACCCCCGTAGAGGATACGGACGACGTCCGCCGTCTCCCGGCCATGACGCTCGGCGAGCCGGGCCCGGATGGCCCCGCACACCTCCTGCGCGTCGTCGGGGGTCGCGACCTCGCCGGTGCCGATGGCCCACACGGGCTCGTAGGCGATGACGATGCCGGCGACCGTGGCCGCGTCCAGGCCCTCGAGCGCGGCGTCGACCTGGGCGGTGGTGTGCGGGACGTGCTCGCCGGCCTTGCGGACGTCGAGCCCCTCCCCCACGCACAGGATCGGCACCAGGCCGTGGTCCAGCGCCTTGCGGACCTTGCTCGCCACGACCTCGTCGGTCTCGGCGTGCAGGGCCCGGCGCTCGGAGTGCCCGACCACGACGTAGGTGCAGCCCAGCGCGGCCAGCTGGGAACCGCTGACCTCGCCGGTGTAGGCACCCGAGTCCTGGGTGGACAGGTCCTGGGCGCCGAAGCCGATCTCCAGCTTGTCGCCCTGCACGAGCGTCTGCACGCTGCGCAGCGCCGTGAACGGCGGGACGACGACGACCTCGGCGGCCTCGAGCTCGGGCTCCTTCAACGTGAAGGCGACCTTCTGCACCAGGCCGATGGCCTCCAGGTGGGTCAGGTGCATCTTCCAGTTGCCGGCGATGAGCGGGCGGCGCCCCTCGTAGACCTTCCCGGCTTTGGTGCGGGCCATCAGGCGCCCGCCCCGTCGGCCAGGACGGCCAGGCCCGGGAGCTCCCGGCCCTCCAGGAACTCCAGCGAGGCCCCGCCACCGGTGCTGATGTGGCCGTAGGACTCCTCGTCCAGACCCAGCTGCCGGACCGCGGCGGCGGAGTCGCCACCACCGACCACCGACAGCCCGTCGACGCCGGCGACCGCGGTCGCCACGCCCCGGGTGCCCGCGGTGAAGGGCGCCAGCTCGAACACGCCCATCGGGCCGTTCCAGAACACGGTGTGCGCGTCGGCCAGGTGGCCGGCGAACAGCTCGACGGTGCGGGGGCCCACGTCCAGGCCCTTGAGCCCGTCCGGGATGCCCTCCACGAGCGCCACCTTCACCTGGGCGTCGGCGACGAGCGCCTCGGCACAGACGACGTCGACCGGGAGCACGATCTTGTCCCCGGCGGACTCCAGCAGGCGCTTGCAGGTGTCGACCTGGTCGGCCTCCAGCAGCGAGTCGCCCACCCCGTGGCCCTGGGCGGCCAGGAAGGTGAAGCACATGCCGCCACCGACCAGGAGCTTGTCCACCTTGGGCAGCATGGCCTCGATGACGGCCAGCTTGTCGCTGACCTTGGACCCACCGAGCACCACGACGTAGGGGCGCTGCGGCTCCTCGGTCAGGCGGGTCAGCACCTCCAGCTCGCGGGCGACGAGCCGACCGGCCGCGTGCGGGAGCCGGGTCGCCACGTCGTACACCGACGCGTGCTTGCGGTGCACGGCGCCGAAGGCGTCGTCCACGTACAGCTCGGCCAGCGCGGCGAACCGGTCGGCCAGGGCACCCCGGGCGTCGTCGTCCTTGCTGGTCTCGCCCGCCTCGAAGCGGACGTTCTCCAGCAGGCAGACGTCACCGTCGGTCAGGGCCGCCGCAGCGGCCTCGGCGCCGGGACCGGCGGTGTCGGCCGCCAGCGGGACCGGGACGCCGAGCAGCTCGGAGAGCCGGGCCGCGACCGGCGCCAGGGAGTACCGGGGGTCCGGTGCGCCCTTCGGCCGGCCCAGGTGCGCCGCGACGACGACGCGGGCGCCGGCGTCGCGGAGCGCCTGCAGCGTGGGCAGGCTGGCCTGGATCCGACCGTCGTCGGTGATGACCGGGTCGCCCGTGGAGTCGTCGAGGGGGACGTTGAGATCGGCGCGCAGGAAGACGCGCTTGCCCCGGACGCCCTCGGCGATCAACTCGTCGACGGTGCGCATGGGTGCGCCCATCAGAGCTTCGAGCCCACCAGCGCGGTCAGGTCCACGAGGCGGTTGGAGTAGCCCCACTCGTTGTCGTACCAGCCGACGACCTTGACCTGGTTGCCGAAGACCTTGGTCAGGCCCGAGTCGTAGATGCACGAGGCCGGGTCGGTGACGATGTCCGAGGACACGATCGGGGCGTCGGTGTAGACCAGGTACGGGGCCAGCGGGCCGTCGGCCGCGGCCTTGTAGGCGGCGTTGACCTCCTCGACGGTGACCTCGCGGGACAGCGTGACGGTGAGGTCGGTGGCCGAGCCGGTCGGGACCGGGACGCGCAGCGCGTAGCCGTCGAGCTTGCCCTTGAGCTCCGGGAGGACCAGGCCGATGGCCTTGGCCGCACCGGTGGAGGTCGGGACGATGTTCAGCGCGGCGGCGCGGGCGCGACGCAGGTCCTTGTGCGGGCCGTCCTGCAGGTTCTGGTCGGCGGTGTAGGCGTGGATCGTGGTCATCAGGCCACGCTCGATGCCGAAGGAGTCGTTGAGCACCTTGGCCAGCGGGGCCAGGCAGTTCGTGGTGCACGAGGCGTTGCTGATGATCGTCTGCGAGCCGTCGTACAGCTCGTGGTTCGCGCCCATGACGATGGTGATGTCGTCGTCGGTGGCGGGCGCGGAGATGATGACCTTCTTGGCGCCGGCCTCGACGTGCTTGCGCGCGTCGGCGGCCTTGGTGAAGAAGCCGGTGGACTCGATGACGACGTCCACGCCCAGGTCGCCCCAGGGCAGGTTGGCCGGGTCGCGCTCGGCCAGGGCCGTGATGGTCTTGCCACCGACGACGATGCCGTCGGCGGTCGAGGAGACCTCCTCGGGGAACTTGCCCAGGACCGAGTCGTACTTGAGCAGGTGCGCCAGCACGTCGTTGCTGGTCAGGTCGTTGACCGCCACGATCTCGACGTCCTGACCACTGGCTGCGACCGCCCGGTAGAAGTTGCGGCCGATCCGGCCGAAACCGTTGATGCCCACACGTACCGTCACTGCGACCTCCGAGGTGTCGATGACGAGTCCTCTGCGGACTCGACGGGGTGCTCTCGCGGGAGGCCGCGCGGGAGTGCGGCCTCGCTCACCGACGACCCTAGCGGGACCTGCCGACACCGCAGTGCGGCACCGCCCCGCCGCAGGTCAGCGGGCCGGTGGACGTCCGAGACGTCTCCTGGGCCGGGGCCGCCGGGAGGTCACCCGCCGGCCACCGGCCGTCCATCGTGGGACGCGCGCTCACGGACCGATCATGTCGTCGGTGACGACGGACTCGGTGTCCGGGATGCCGAGGTCCTTGGCCCGCTTGTCCGCCATCGCCAGCAGGCGGCGGATGCGGCCCGCGACGGCGTCCTTGGTCATCGGGGGGTCGGCCCGCTGGCCCAGCTCCTCCAGCGAGGCCTGGCCGTGCTCCAGCCGCAGCCGCCCGGCGACCAGCAGGTGCTCGGGGGCGTCGTCGGCCAGGATCTCCAGCGCGCGCTCCACCCGGGCGCTCGCGGCGACCGCGGCGCGCGCCGAGCGGCGCAGGTTGGCGTCGTCGAAGTTCGCCAGCCGGTTGGCCGTCGCCCGGACCTCGCGGCGCATCCGCCGCTCCTCCCAGGCCAGCACGGTCTCGTGCGCGCCCATCCGGGTCAGCAGCGCGCTGATCGCGTCGCCGTCCCGCACGACGACGCGGTCGGCCCCGCGGACCTCACGGGCCTTGGCGGCGATCCCCAGCCGGCGGGCGGCCCCCACCAGGGCCATGGCCGCCTCGGGACCGGGACAGGTGACCTCCAGGGAGGACGAGCGACCGGGCTCGGTGAGCGAGCCGTGCGCCAGGAAGGCACCACGCCACGCCGCCTCGGCGTCGTTGAGACCACCGGAGACGACCGCCGGCGGCAGTCCGCGGACCGGACGCCCCCGCTGGTCCACCAGGCCGGTCTGCCGGGCCAGGCCCTCGCCGTGCTTGGCGATCCGCACCAGGTAGCGCACACCGCGACGGATGTTGCCGCCGGCGAGCACGCTCACGCCGCTGGTGTAGCCGTAGACCTCGCTGATGTCGCGCCGCAGGCGGCGGGCCACCGACCCGGTGTCGAGCTCGGCCTCGATGACCACCCGTCCGCCCACGATGTGCAGGCCGCCGGAGAACCGCAGCAGCGCGGTGACCTCGGCCTTGCGCTCGGAGGTCTTCGTGCACTCCACCCGTGAGAGCTCGTCCTTGACCATCGCCGTCATCGCCATGTGCGACCCCTCTCCCCCTCGACCGCGGTCCCGTGCGTCCGGTGCACCCGGTGCGGTCGCACCCGGTCCCCGTCCAGCGAGCTCGTGCACACCGGTCCCCGGTGCCGCGCCGTCCCCCGATCCTGCCGCACGGGCCCGGAGGCCGCGTCGTCCGCCGTCACCGCGCCCCGGTACCGGCGGCGACGACCGAGGCGAACGCCTCGGACAACCGTGCCGGGTCGTGACGCGGCGCACCGTCCGGTGCGGCCACGGGTGTCAGGACCAGGTCGGCCCCGCACTCCCGTACTGCCGACAGCAGACCACGCCGGTCAACAACCGCGTCCGCATCGGCGATGACCGTGTGCAACGGCACGCCGTCCAGATGGGCCTGCAGGACCCGCAGGTGCTGCTCCGGGGAGAACCCGTCGGTCTCGCCGGCCTGGGGTTCCAGGTTCAGCACGACCACCACCCGGGCCCGGCTGGCCGCCAGCGCGGCCTTCAGGCGTGGCACCAGCAGGTGTGGCAGGACCGAGGTGTACCAGGACCCGGGTCCCAGGCTGACCACGTCGGCCCGGCCGATGGCCGCCACCACGTCCGGGTGCACCGGCGGGTCTGCGGGGGTGACCCGGATGGACCGCACCCGGTCCGGGCTCGAGGCGATGGCGACCTGGCCGCGGATGTGCCGGGAGCGCTGCGGGTCGTCGGGGTCGACGCTGTCGACGATCGCCACCAGGTCCAGCGGGACGTCGGCCATCGGCAGCACGCGGCCCCGGGCGCCCAGCAGCTGGCACAGGGTGTCCAGCGCCCGGACCGTGTCGCCGCCGTGCAGCTCCACCAGGCCGGTGAGCACCAGGTTGCCCACCGGGTGCCCGGCCAGCACGCCGGATCCACCCAGCCGGTGCTGGAGCAGCGAGGTCAGCTCCCGGGTGTGCGGGTCCTCACCGGCCAGCGCCGCCAGCGCCATCCGCAGGTCCCCGGGCGGCAGCACCGGCATCTCCCGCCGGATCCGGCCCGAGGAGCCGCCGTCGTCGGCCACGGTCACCACGGCCGTCAGCTCACCGGCGACCGGCAGCCAGCCGGCCAGCGTGCTGGCCAGGCCGTGCCCGCCACCCAGGGCGACCACGGAGGGGCCGGCCGGGGCGGTGGCCGCGTGCCGGGAGCCGGTGCCGGGCGTCGCCGCCACCGGGGCGGGGGCACCCGCGTGCGCTGTGCCGGAGGGACGGGCGCGGCGGGCCTCGGCCCGGGTCAGCGCACGCGGCCGCTCAGGCCACCCCGGCGCTGTCGCGTCACCCTCGGCACCCGACCGGTCGACCGGCTCGGCGTCGTCCCCGGACCCGTGCCGGGGCACCTACTCCCGCCCCAGGTCGCGGTGCCGTGCGGCGGCGGTGACGCCCTCGCCGGACAGCCGGCGGGCGAACTCCTCGGCCATCGCCACGGAGCGGTGCTTGCCGCCGGTGCAGCCCACCGCCAGCGTCAGGTAGCGCTTGCCCTCGCGCTGGTAGCCGGGCACCAGCAGCCGGAGCACCTGCATGTAGCGCTCCAGGAAGTCCCCGGCGTCGGCCGAGCCCAGCACGTGGTCCCGGACCGGGGCGTCCCGGCCGGTGAGCGGGCGCAGCTCGGGGATCCAGTGCGGGTTGGGCAGGAAGCGGGCGTCGACGACCAGGTCCGCGTCCAGCGGCAGGCCGTACTTGAAGCCGAAGCTCAGCACGGTGGCGGTCAGCTCGGGAGCGGCGCCGTCCCGGACGAAGGCGGCCTCCAGCGTGGCCCGGAGCTGGTGCACGTTGAGGTCGGAGGTGTCCACCCAGAGGTCGGCGTCCCCGGCGATCCCGGTCAGCAGCGCGCGCTCGGCGGCGATCCCGTCGGACAGCCGCCCGGAGCCCTGCAGCGGGTGCTCGCGGCGGTTGGACTCGTAGCGCCGGACCAGCACCTCGTCGCGGGCGTGGACGTAGACCACCCGCGGGCGGTGCCCGGCATCGGTGAGCGCGCGGATGGACTCGGTGAGGTCGCTGGAGAACGCCCGGCTGCGGACGTCGACCACGGCGGCGAACCGGCGGACGTCCCCCCGCGAGCCCAGCTCCACCATGGGTGCCAGCAGGGCCGGTGGCAGGTTGTCCACGACGAAGAAGCCGAGGTCCTCGAGCACCCGGCCGGCCGAGTTCTTGCCCGCCCCGGACAGCCCGGTGACGACGACGACCTCGAGCGGGGCCGGCTCGGCGGACGCCGGGACGGCCGGCTCCTGCGCGGCGGGGTCGAGCGGGTCGGCGGGCGGTGCAGGGTGCGTCACGGGGCGGCTCCGGCGGTCTGCGGCGTGCTCTGCGGGGTGTCCGTCGGGCTGGTGGACCCGGCGGTGGCCGGGTCATCATCCCGGTCGGGGAAGACGTCGGGGTCACCGCCGTCGGCGGCGAGCCCGGCCGCGGTGTCCTCGAGGGCGCCGGCGTCCACCGGGACGTCGGCCGCGGGACCCGGTGCCGGGGCGTCCGGCGCCGGGGCGTCCGGCGCCGGGGCGTCCGGGTCCGCGACGGCGGCCAGCACGGCCTCCGCCGTCCGGCGGCCGATGCCCGGCACGGCGGTGAGCTGCTCGACGCTGGCCGCGCGCAGCCGCTTGAGCGAGCCGAACTCCTTCATCAGCGCCTTGCGCCGGGTGTCCCCCAGCCCGGGGACGTCGTCCAGCAGCGAGGTGAGCATGCCGACCGACCGCTTCTGCCGGTGGTAGGTGATCGCGAAGCGGTGTGCCTCGTCGCGGACCCGCTGCAGGAGGTACAGCGCCTCCGAGGTGCGCGGCAGGATGACCGGGTCGGGGTCGTCGGGCAACCAGACCTCCTCCATCCGCTTGGCCAGGCCGCAGACGGCGACGTCGGTGACGCCGAGCTCGGACATGGCGCGCGCGGCGGCGGCGACCTGCGGCTGGCCACCGTCGACGACCAGCAGGTTCGGCGGGTAGGCGAACCGGCGGGCCCGGCCCTCCTCGGCGGCGACGCCCTGCTCGTCCTTGCGGTCGGCCTCGTCCTTGAGGTGCCGGGCGAAGCGGCGGCGGACGACCTCGGCCATGGCGGCGGTGTCGTCGGTGCCCTGGGCGACCTGGAAGCGCCGGTAGTCCGACTTCTTGGCCAGCCCGTCCTCGAAGACGACCATGCTGGCCACGACGTTGGTGCCCTGCACGTGGCTGACGTCCATGCACTCGATGCGCAGCGGCGCCTCGGGCAGGTCCAGGGCCTCCTGGATCTCCGACAGCGCCATGGACCGGGCGGTGAGGTCCCCGGCGCGCTTCACCCGGTGCCGGGCGAAGGCCTCCTTGGCGTTGCGCTCGACGGTCTCCATGAGCGCCCGCTTGTCCCCGCGCTGGGGCACCCGCAACGACACCCGGGAGCCGCGCAGCTCGCTGAGCAGCTCGGCGTAGACGTCGGCCTCGGCGGGCAGCTCGGGGACCAGCACCTCGCGCGGCACGGCCTCCCCCGCCTCGCCGACACCGGTCTGCTCGTCGACGCCGCCGTAGACCTGGAGCAGGAACTGCTCGACCAGCTGGCCGGTGCCGACGTCCTCGACCTTGTCGATGATCCAGCCGCGCTGGCCGCGGACCCGCCCGCCGCGGACGTGGAAGACCTGAACCGCTGCCTCCAGCTCGTCCTGGGCGAAGGCGACGACGTCGGCGTCGGTCCCGTCGCCCAGCACGACGGCCTGCTTCTCCAGGGCGCGGCGCAGCGCGCCGAGGTCGTCGCGCAGGCGCGCGGCGCGCTCGTACTCCATCTCCTCGGCGGCCTGGGCCATCTGCTTCTCCAGGCGGCGGGTGATCTGCTCGGTCCGCCCGCCCATGAAGTCGCAGAAGTCGTCGACGATGTCGCGGTGCTCCTCGACGGAGACCTTGCCGACGCAGGGGGCGGCGCACTTGCCGATGTAGCCCAGCAGGCAGGGCCGGCCGATCTGGCCGTGCCGCTTGAAGACGCCGTTGGAGCAGGTCCGCGCCGGGAAGACCCGGGTCAGCGTGTCGAGGGTCTCCCGGATGGCCCAGGCGTGCGCGTAGGGGCCGAAGTAGCGGACGCCCTTGCGCTTGGGGCCGCGCATCACCTGCAGCCGGGGGAACTCCTCGTTGAGGGTCACGGCCAGCGAGGGGTAGCTCTTGTCGTCCCGGTAGCGGACGTTGAACCGGGGGTCGTACTCCTTGATCCAGTTGTACTCGAGCTGCAGCGCCTCGACCTCGGTGCCGACGACGGTCCACTCGACGCTGGCGGCGGTGGTCACCATCTGACGGGTGCGCGGGTGGAGCCCGGCGATGTCGGCGAAGTAGCTGTTCAGCCGCTGGCGGAGGCTCTTGGCCTTGCCGACGTAGATGACGCGGCTGTTCGGGTCCCGGAACTTGTAGACCCCCGGGGACTCCGGGATGCTGCCGACCGCGGGGCGGTACGTGGAGGGGTCGGGCATGCCTCCACAGTAGGTCGCGGGTCCGACACTCCTCCCGCCCCGCGGACCCCTCAGCCGGCGGTGCGGGCGTCCAACCAGGTCAGCAGGTCGGCGACGACGTCGTCCCGGTTGGTCTCGTTGAAGACCTCGTGCCGGGCGTCGGGGTAGACGTGCTGCTCGACCGGCAGGCCGCGCCCGGTGAGGCGGTCGGCCAGGGCGGTGACCTGGCCGCTGTCCTCGCCCCCGACGGGGTCCCGGGACCCGGACAGCAGCAGCACGGGCAGCCCGTCGGGCAGCTGCGCCAGGCCCTCGGTGCCCGGGCCGGTGACCGCGGCGCCGAAGACCCCGGCGGCGTAGGCGTACGTCAGCGGCACCTCGTCGCCGGCCAGCGGGTCGGCGATGTAGGCGTCGACCTCGGCCTCGTCGCGGGACAGCCAGTCGAAGGGGGTGCGGGCCGGCTCGAAGGGCACGTTGAACGCCCCGAGCGCGTCCAGGGCCTGGTCCCCCATGCCGGCGGCGACGGCGGCCTCCAGCCCGGTGACCTGGTCGGCCAGCTGGGGTGCGACGCCGACCGGCCCGGACAGCGCGAGGCCGGCCAGGCCGGCGCCGTCCCGCTCGGCGGAGACCAGCGCGATGATCGAGCCCATCGAGTGGCCCAGAAGCAGCCGCGGCACCCCGGGCTGCTCGTCGTGGGCGAGGAGCTGCAGGGCGAGGACGTCGTCCAGGACGGACTGGACCCCTGCGCCGCCGCCGAACCGGCCCACCCCGGTGGACTCCGCGGTGTGGCCGTGCCCGCGGAGGTCCATCGCGTAGACGGCGTAGCCCCGCCCTGCCAGGGCGGTGGCCAGCCGCTCGTAGCGCCCGCTGTGCTCGGAGGCGCCGTGCACGACCTGCAGGGTGGCCCGGACGTCACCGGTGGGCAGCCACCGGCGGTAGCGGACCCGGGTGCCGTCGCCGCCCTGCAGGGCGGGCAGCTCGCTGGGCGTCGGCGGTGCGGCGGGGTCGGGCGAGGAGGTCATGGTCGAGGGGTACCGGCGCGGGGACCGGTGCGCAACCGGTCCCCGCGCCGCACCGGTCAGCCGGCGACGGTGCCGGTGACCACCGCGGTGCCGACGGTCGTGGCGGGCAGGGCCGCGGCGACCCTCTTGCGGGGCTTCTTCTTGGCCGCGGCCTCGACCCGGGCGGGGTCCAGGATGTCGGCGAGGAAGCGCCCGGTGTGGCTCTCCGGGATGCCGGCGATCAGCTCCGGGGTGCCCTCCCCCACGACCGTGCCGCCCCGGAACCCGCCCTCGGGACCCATGTCGATCAGCCAGTCGGCGCTCTTGATGACGTCCAGGTTGTGCTCGATGACGATCACCGAGTTGCCCTTGTCGACCAGGCCCTGGATGACCAGCAGCAGCTTGCGGATGTCCTCGAAGTGCAGCCCGGTGGTGGGCTCGTCCAGGACGTAGATCGTGCGGCCGTTGGACCGCTTCTGCAGCTCGCTGGCGAGCTTGACCCGCTGTGCCTCACCACCGGACAGCGTGGTGGCGGGCTGGCCGAGACGCACGTAGCCCAGACCGACCTCGGTGAGCGTGGTCAGGTAGCGGGCGATGCTGTTGATCGGGGCGAAGAACTCGGCGGCCTCCTCGATCGGCATGTCCAGGACCTCGGCGACCGTCTTGCCCTTGTAGCGGACCTCGAGGGTCTCCCGGTTGAACCGGGCGCCCTTGCAGACCTCGCAGGGCACGTAGACGTCGGGGAGGAAGTTCATCTCGATCTTCAGCGTCCCGTCGCCGGAGCACGCCTCGCAGCGCCCGCCCTTGACGTTGAAGCTGAACCGGCCGGGCTGGTAGCCGCGGACCTTGGCCTCCTCGGTGGAGGCGAACAGCTTGCGGATCGCGTCCCAGACGCCGGTGTAGGTGGCCGGGTTGGACCGGGGGGTGCGGCCGATCGGCGACTGGTCGACGCCGACGACCTTGTCCAGCTGGTCCAGGCCCGTGATGGTGCGGTGCCGACCCGGCACCATCCGGGCACGGTTGAGCTGGTTGGCCAGCACCGTGTAGAGGATGTCGTTGACCAGGCTGGACTTGCCCGACCCGGACACCCCGGTGACGGCGACGAGCATGCCCAGCGGGAAGGTCACGTCGACGCCGCGCAGGTTGTGCTCGCGGGCGCCCTTGACCACGAGCTCACGGCCCGGGGTCCGCGACCGCCGTTCCGCGGGGATGGTGATCTCCTTACGGCCGGACAGGTACTGGCCGGTCAGCGAGCGCTCGCTGGCCAGCAGGTCCTCGTAGGTGCCCGACACGACGACCTCGCCGCCGTGCTCACCGGCGCCCGGGCCGATGTCGACGATCCAGTCGGCCTGCTTGATGGTGTCCTCGTCGTGCTCGACGACGATGAGGGTGTTCCCCATGTCGCGGAGCCGGACCAGGGTCTCGATCAGCCGGACGTTGTCCCGCTGGTGCAGCCCGATGGAGGGCTCGTCGAGGACGTAGAGGACGCCGACCAGGCCGGAGCCGATCTGGGTGGCCAGCCGGATGCGCTGGGCCTCGCCGCCGGCCAGTGTCGCCGCCGGCCGGTCCAGGGACAGGTAGTCCAGCCCGACGGAGACCAGGAACGACAGGCGGGCCTGGATCTCCTTGAGCACCCGGTCGGCGATGGCCCGCTCGCGCTCGCCCAGGGTGAGCGCGTCCAGCCACTCCGAGGCGTCCCCGATGGACAGACCGGTGACCTCGGCGATGGACCGGCCGTCGAGCTTGACGGCGAGGATCTCGGGCTTGAGCCGGGTGCCGTGGCAGACCGGGCAGGGCACGTCGCGCATGTAGCCCTCGTACTTGTCCCGCATGAACTCCGAGTCGGTGTCCTCGTGCCGGCGCTCCAGGAACGGCAGCACGCCCTCGAAGGCGGCGTAGTAGCTGCGCTCGCGGCCGTAGCGGTTCTTGTAGCGGACGTGCACCTGGTCCGGGGAGCCGTGCAGCACGGCCTTCTGGATCTTGGCCGGGAGCTCCTCCCAGGGCGTCTTCATCGAGAAGCCGAGCATGTCCGAGAGGCCGGTGAGCAGGCGGGTGAAGTACTCGTTGCTCATCGAGCCGGCCCAGGGGGCGATCGCGCCGTCGCCCAGGCTCTTCTCCGGGTCGGGGACGACGAGCTCGGGGTCGACCTCCTTGCGGGTGCCGATGCCGGTGCACTCGGCGCAGGCGCCGAACGGGGAGTTGAAGGAGAACGAGCGGGGCTCGAGCGCCTCGAAGCTCAGCCCGTCGTCGATGCAGGCCAGGTGCTCGGAGAAGGTGCGTTCGCGCTCGGGGTCGTCCTCGGCGAGGTCGACGAAGTCCAGCAGGACCAGCCCGCCGGCCAGCCCCAGCGCGGTCTCGACCGAGTCGGTGAGCCGGCGCTTGGCGCTCTCCTTGACGGTGAGCCGGTCGACGATCACCTCGATCGTGTGCTTCTCCTGCTTCTTGAGCTTGGGCGGCTCGGTCAGCGAGTGGATGGTGCCGTCGACCCGGACCCGGGAGAAGCCCTGGGTCTGCAGCGAGCTGAACAGGTCGACGTACTCGCCCTTGCGGGCCCGGACGACGGGGGCGAGCACCTGGAAGCGGGTGCCCTCGGTCATCTCCAGCACCTGGTCGACGATCTGCTGCGGGGTCTGCCGGGCGATCGGCTTGCCGCAGTTGGGGCAGTGCGGCTGGCCGGCGCGGGCGTACAGCAGGCGGAGGTAGTCGTAGACCTCGGTGATGGTGCCGACGGTCGACCGGGGGTTCCGGTTGGTCGACTTCTGGTCGATGGACACCGCGGGCGACAGGCCCTCGATGAAGTCGACGTCGGGCTTGTCCATCTGGCCGAGGAACTGCCGGGCGTAGGCCGACAGGGACTCGACGTAGCGGCGCTGTCCCTCGGCGAAGATCGTGTCGAAGGCCAGGCTCGACTTGCCCGAGCCGGAGAGCCCGGTGAACACGATCATCGCGTCCCGGGGGAGGTCGAGGTGGACGTCCTTGAGGTTGTGCTCGCGGGCGCCGCGGACGACGAGCCGGTCCATGTGGGTCCCTGTCGTTCGGTGGTGCGTGGGGTGGCGTCGGTGCTGGTGCGGGAGTCGGGCGGGGCGGCGTGCCGGCCGTGCTGCCCGGCCCCGCGGACTCAGCCGGGAGCTGTCGGGCGGGCGGGGGCGTCGGCGGTGCCGGCGGGGTCGAACACGGGGGCGTGCCTGCGCCAGGGCTGCTGGCGCTCCAGCTCCGCAGCGAGCCAGAGTAGTCGCGTCTCGGCTCCCGGGGGGCCGACGAACTGGACCGCGGTGGGCAGCCCACCGGCCCGTCGGCCGGCAGGGAGGACCAACGCGGGGAGGCCCGCGCTGTTCCACGCCGACGTCCACGGCGCCCACCGCGCGTTGGCCGACACGTTGGCCAGGAAGCCCCGCTCGTGCCACGGCCGGGCAGCCAGCGGCGGGCCGGTGACGACGGGGGTGAGCAACAGGTCGACCGGCCGGTCCCGGGCGTCCGCGGAGCCGGTGAACCACGAGGTCATCCGCTCGCGGAACCCGTCCGAGGCGGCCGGGCGGACCAGCCCGGCCCGGCGGGCGAGCCGGCCCAGCCGGGCGTGCGTGCGGCTGCGCGGCTCCATCGCGTGCCGGTCCAGCCCGAGCAGCTCGGCGTCGGCGTCGGCCCCGCCCAGCCAGCGGGCGATCGTGCCCAACGCCACACCGAGGGGCACCGGCGGGTCCTTCCGCACGACGGTGTGCCCGAGCTCGCGCAACCCCGCGACGACCGCCTCCAGGGCGGCCCGGCCCTCGGCGTCGAGCCGGACGCCGGGGACCGGTGAGCGGGTGGAGACCGCGATGGTGAGCGGTGTGGAGTCGCCGTCCAGCGGCTCGGCCGGGACGCCGTCGGCGAGCACCGCGTGGGCGACCGCGAGGTCGGCGACCGTGGTCGCCAGGGCACCGTTCTCGGCCATGCCCGACCAGTCGTCGGCGCCCAGGCCCGCGGGGACGACCCCGCGCCCGGGCTTGAGGGTCACGAGGCCGCAGGCGGCCGCGGGGAGCCGCAGCGAGCCCATGCCGTCGTTGCCGTGCGCGAGCGGGACACCGCCGGAGGCGACCGCCGCGGCGCTGCCGCCGGAGGACCCGGCGGGCGACCGGGCGGTGTCCCAGGGGTTGCGGCTGACCGTCCCGGGGCCGTCGGTGGCGGCGTAGAGGCACAGCTCGGGCACCCGGGTGATGCCGACGACGACCGCACCGGCGGCCCGCAGCCGGGCCACCACCGGGTGGTCCGTCGGCTGCGGGGCGGGTGTGTGGGCGCGGGAGCCGTCGGTGAGGGTCTCCCCCGCGACGGCGACGTTGTCCTTGACCGCCACCGGCACGCCGGCAAGGGGCAGCCGCGCCCGGTCGGGGTGGGCGTCGACGGCGGCCGCCTCGGCCAGCGCGGCCTCGGTGCGGACCACCCGGAACGCGCCCACCCGGGCCTCGACGGAGGCGATGTGCGCGAGGTGCGCGCGCACCACGTCGACCGCGCTCAGCTCCCCGCTGCGGACCCGGGCCGCCAGCTCCGTGGCGGGCAGCCCGACCAGCTGCGCCGGGCCGCCGGCGGGCTCCGTGGCTAGGTTGGCGTCCATGCGGTCGAACCTATCCGGGGGGACCGACAGTCTCAGATCGGAGCGGTCCATGAGCACGGACACCAGCGACTACACCGGTGACGTCGAGGTCGGCGGGCCGCCCGCGACCCGGGTGCTGCCCGGTCTGACGATCAGCAAGCTGGCGGTCAGCGAGATGGCCAACAACGCCTACCTGCTCACCGACGCGGCCACCGGGGACGCCCTTCTCGTCGACGCCGCGGCCGACCCGGAGGCGCTGCAGGCGTTCATCGGGGACACCCGGGTCACCACCGTCGTCACCACGCACGGGCACTGGGACCACCACCGGGCACTGCCCCAGGTGGTGGCCGCCAGCGGCGCCGTCACCGTCGCGCACCCCGCGGACGCCGCCGACCTGCCGGTCCCGGTGTCGCACCCGGTCGAGCACGGCGACACCGTGGCCGTCGGCGACCAGGTGCTGGAGGTCGTCCACCTGCGCGGGCACACCCCGGGCTCGGTCGCGCTGGTCTGGCGCGGCGGCGAGGGCGCCGGCACGCACGTGTTCACCGGCGACAGCCTGTTCCCCGGCGGGGTCGGCAACACCCAGCAGGACCCCGAGCGGTTCGCCCAGCTGGTCGACGACGTCGAGCAGCGGCTGTTCGGCACCCTGCCCGACGACACCTGGGTCTACCCGGGGCACGGCGCGGACACCACGATCGGCGCCGAGCGCCCGCACCTGGCGGAGTGGCGCGAGCGCGGCTGGTGAGGTCCTAAGGGGCGCGCTCGACGTCGGCGCCCTCTGCAGCCGCGGCGGCCTCTGCGGCCCCAGGGTGCGGCCTGCGCTCGCGGACCTGCCGTGCCACCGCCCCGGCCGCCCCGGCGACGACGGCGCCCACCAGGAGCCAGGGCAGCAGCACGCCCAGGACCAGGACGCCGATGCCGAGCGCGGACACCAGCGCCGACCAGCCGGTGGCGAGCCCGTCGAGGAACCCACCGCGTTCCTCGACGGGCTCGACGACGGGCGCCGAGCCCACGTGGACGCTGAGCGTGGACAGCTCCACCTCGTCGGCCAGCAGCGCGCGCCGGGACTGCAGCGACTCGACCTCGGCCTGTCGCTCGGACAGCGCCCGCTCGGCGTCCAGCAGCGCTTCGGTGGTGGCGGCTCCCGCGAGGAGGGCCTGCAGCCGCTCCACCGACGTCTGCAACGCGGAGATCCGCGCGTCCAGGTCGACCGCGTCGCTGGTCCGGTCGGTCCGGGTGACCGCGCGTTCGGTCACCTCACCGAGGTCGTCGAGGCCCGCGAGCACCCCGGTCAGCTCGTCGGCCGGCACCCGGACGACCAGGTCGGCGACCGCGTCCCGGCCTTCGTCCGTCGCGCTCTGCTCGGTGCGCTCCTCGACCCGTCCGCCGACGTCCTCGACGGACTGGCTGAGCTGCTGGGCGGCCTCGGCCGGCTCGCCGACGACGACGGATGCCGAAGCGGTGGTGACCACCTGGCGGTCGGGTTCGGTCTCCGCAGCCGGGTCGCCGGCGTCGGCCGGAGCGGCCGGCAGCGCCACGTCGGACTCCATGCTCATGGCCCCGCTGGAGTCCGCGCCGGAACAACCGGCCAGCAGGACGGCGGCGAGCACCGCAGTGACCAAGCCCGGAGGACGCCGCATGGGCAGGACCCTAGGACCGCCCCCACGTCTCTGAGCAGCACCGATGCCCGATCGTGACGTCGACCGCGGCGGGGGGCGCCCCCCGCCGCGGCCCGAACGGTCAGCTGCGGTGCTGCTGGTACCAGCCGATGAGCGCCTTCGTCGACGGGTCCTGGGCCTGCAACGCCTCGTCGTCCCCGGTCAGGGCGGGGGCGATCTGCAGGGCCAGCTGCTTGCCCAGCTCCACGCCCCACTGGTCGAAGCTGTCGATGCCCCAGACGGCGCCCTGCGTGAAGGTGACGTGCTCGTAGAGGGCGATCAGCTGCCCCAGCACCGAGGGGGTCAACGCCGCCGCCATGATCGACGTGGTCGGCCGGTTGCCGGAGAAGACCCGGGCCGCGACGACGTCCTCGGCGGTGCCCTCGGCCCGCACCTCCTCGGCGGTCTTGCCGAACGCCAGCGCCTTGGTCTGGGCGAAGAAGTTCGCCATGAGGAGCGCGTGCACGTCCACGTCGCCGTCGACGAGGGCGTGCTGCGGGGTCGCGAAGGCCAGGAAGTCGGCCGGGATGAGCCGGGTGCCCTGGTGGATCAGCTGGTAGAACGCGTGCTGGCCGTTGGTGCCGGGCTCGCCCCAGAACACCTCGCCGGTGTCGGTGGTGACCGCCTCGCCGTCCCAGCGCACGGACTTGCCGTTGGACTCCATGGTGAGCTGCTGCAGGTAGGCCGGGAACCGATGCAGGTACTGGCTGTAGGGCAGCACGGCGTGGGTCTGTGCGCCCAGGAAGTTCACGTACCAGACGTTGAGCAGGCCCATCAGCAGCGGGACGTTGCGCTCCAACGGCGTCGTCCGCACGTGCTCGTCGACGGCGTGGAAGCCGGCCAGGAACTCGGCGAACCGCTCCGGGCCGACGGCGACCGCGAGCGACGTGCCGATGGCGGAATCGACCGAGTAGCGCCCGCCGACCCAGTCCCAGAAGCCGAAGGCGTTGGCCGGGTCGATGCCGAAGTCGGCGACCTTGCCCAGCGCGGTGGAGACGGCCACGAAGTGCTTCGCCACGGCACCGCGGCGGGCCTCGTCGGTGTCCGCGAGCGCCTGGCCGAGACCGTCCCAGAGCCACTGGCGGGCCAGTCGGGCGTTGGTCAGCGTCTCCAGGGTGCCGAAGGTCTTCGACGCCACGATGAACAGCGTCGTCTCCGGGTCCAGGCCCCTGGTGGTCTCGGCCAGGTCGGTGGGGTCGATGTTGGACACGAACCGGCAGCTCAGGCCGTCCTGCACGTACGCCCGCAGCGCCTCGTAGGCCATCACCGGGCCCAGGTCCGAGCCGCCGATCCCGATGTTGACGACGGTGGCGATCCGCTTGCCGGTGACCCCGGTCCACTCCCCCGAGCGCACCTGCTCGGCGAACGCGTAGACCTTGGCCAGCTCGGCGTGCACGTCGGCGTCCACGTCCTGGCCGTCGACCACGAGCGGGGGCTGCATGCCCTCGGGGCGGCGGAGCGCGGTGTGCAGCACCGCCCGGTCCTCGGTGACGTTCACGTGCTCGCCTGCGAACATGGCCTGCAACCTGTCGGTGACCCCGGTCTGCTCGGCGAGCTGGCGGAGCAGGTCCAGCGTCTCGTCGGTGACCAGGTTCTTGGACAGGTCGACGTGCAGGTCCGCGACGTCCAGGGTGAGCCGCTCGGCGCGGCCCGGGTCGGCGTCGAACCAGCCGCGGAGGTCGGCCTGCTGGGCCTCGGCGTGGGCCTGCAGCGCGGACCAGGCAGCGGTCGTGGTGGGGTCGTGCGAGGCGGCAGCCACGTCAGCTCTCCAAGGTGTCGGGATCGTCGCCGACGACGCTAGGGCAGCCCCGGGTCAGGCGCGCGGGCGGCCGGTGGCCTTGCCCAGGTCGCGCTGGATCTGGCGCAGCAGCCGCAGCTGCTCGTCCGAGTCCTGGGACAGGTCGACCTGTTCCTCGTGCGTGAAGTCGTCGTGGGTGCGGATCACCACGGCGGCGATCCGGCCGACGATCACCCCGATCCCGATGATGCCGGCGAACATCGTCAGCACGCCGATCACCCGCCCGGGGACCGTGAGCGGCGACAGGTCCCCGTACCCGGTGGTCGTGGTGGTGACGAAGGCCCACCACACCGACTCCCCGAAGCCCCAGCCCTCCAGCACGCTCACGCCGACGGCGGCCGCCAGCACGGCCCCCAGGTACAGCCCGATGGCCAGCGGGGTCCGGTTGGCGCAGGCGATCAGCCCGGCGACGATCCTGCTCACGACGTCTCCCTCATCCCTGGTAGCCCTGGCGCATGTCCTCGACGATCAGCGGCCGGTCCAGCGTGCTGGGGGTGAGCTGCTGCGGGGCCCGGTCGTGCGGGAACACCCCGGCCGCGGTGAGCACGTCGGCGTCCAGGAAGCGGGTGACCGGTCGCTGCGGTGACAGCACCAGCGGCGGCGGGGTGTCCCCGGCCTGGGCGAGCACGAAGCCCCAGTCACCGAAGCTGGGCACGTCGACGTGGAACGGCGTCCCGGCGAGGCCTGCGCTGTCCACGGTGCTCACCGTGCGCCAGAAGGCGTCCGGAGTCGAGTACGGGCTGCCGGCCTGCACCGTCACCAGGGCGCCGGGAGCCAGCACGCTGCCCACCAGGCCGTAGAACTCGGTCGAGTACAGCCGCCCGAGCGCCGGGGTGTCCGGGTCGGGCATGTCCACCACGACGGCGTCGAACGGGTCACCGGGCGGGTCGCGCAGCCAGGTGAACGCGTCCTGGACCACGACCTGCACCCGCGGGTCGTCCAGAGCGCCGTCGTTGAGCGGGGCGAGCCGGGTGCGGGCCAGCTCGAGCACCGCGGGGTCCAGCTCCACCTGCACCACCTGCTCGACGGAGGGGTGCCGGAGCACCTCGCGGGCGGCCAGCCCGTCACCGCCGCCGAGCACCAGCACCCGACGGGGGTCCCGGGCCAGCACCGGGTGCACCAGCGACTCGGTGTAGCGGTGCTCGTCGACGCTGGAGAACTGCAGGTCACCGTCCAGGTACAGCCGGACGTCGTCCCCGCGCTGGGTGACGACGACGTCCTGGTAGTCCGAGCGCTCCGCGGACACGACCGGGTCGTCGTAGAGCCGCTGGCGCGCGCCGACCTCGATGTCCTCGGCCCGGACCAGGAGCACCCCCAGCAGGGCGGCCGCGGCGAGCAGCGCCCCGCTCGCCGTCCGGCGGGCCCGCGGGGTGAGCTGGCTGCGCAGCAGCACCCCGGCGACGACGGCGGCCGCGACCAGGTTGACCAGCCCGGTCAGCGCGGCGCCACGGACCTGGCCGGCCAGCGGCAGCAGCAGGAACGGCCAGGCCAGCCCGCCGAGCAGGGCGCCGGCGTAGTCGGCGGCGTTGAGGTCGGCGAGCAACCGGCCGCTGCCCTCGGCGTCCACCCCGGCGGCACCGCGCTGCAGCAGGGTCATCAGCAGCGGCACCTCGGCGCCGACCAGGATGCCGATCAGCGCCGTCCCCAGGACGAGGACCGCACCGCTGGCGCCGTAGAAGCTGAACGTCACGTAGAGGGTGACGGCTGACAGGCCGCCGACCACGCCCAGCAGGATCTCCACCGCCACGAAGGTGGCGGCGGCGTGGCCCAGGAACGGCTTGACCAGCAGCGCACCGACCCCGAGGGCGGCGACGAAGCCGGCCACGATGAGCGAGGTCTGGGTGATCCCACCGCCGGCCAGGCTGGCCGACAGGGTCAGCAGCACCAGCTCGTAGACCAGTCCGCACGCGGCGCAGACGGCGACGGCGGCCAGCAGCAGCGGCCGGTACCAGCGGACCCGCCGGACCGGCCGCTCCTGCGCGACCGTCGCCGTCACGGGGTCAGCTCAGCGCCGCGGCGTTGACCACGCCGATCGCGAACAGGCTCGCCGCCACCGCCCAGGCGGCGCCGCTCATCCGCTCCTCGTCCACGATGGCGCGCAGGTGACCGGGCACCACGGCGTCGAGCACCCGCAGTGCGACCGCCTGCAGCACGACGCCGAGCACGCCGTAGACGGCGGAGTCCACCAGGCCCTGCAGCAGCGAGTCGGCGCTGGTCATGATCGAGGTGACGACGATGACGGCCAGGGCCAGGTGGTTGGCGCCCAGCAGGATCGCCGCGTTGGGCTTGCGGTCGGTGTAGACCTGCTTGCGCAGGTTGCCGGGCGTGAGCAGGTCCAGGGCCAGGAAGCCCAGGCCGAGCACGCCGACACCGACGACGAAGAACAGCAGCGTGGCGACGACGCCCTCGCCGAGGTCGCTGCCGTCCAGGGTTCCGAAGGTCACGGGGTGCTCCAGCGCTCGAGGGTGGGGTGGGTGGTCACTTGCCGTCTCCCGGGCCGCCGTCGCCGCCGCCGGAGGCGGGGGAACCGGGCCGGAAGCCGCTGCCGAGGAACGCGTAGTAGCCGCTGCTGTAGCGGCCGTCGACGTCCTCGACACGGACGGTGCTGCCCGAGGAGGCGGCCGTGACGATGACGATGTCGTCGTCGTAGCGCAGGTACTCGGCACCGCCGTCGCTCTGCCGGGCGGCCGGCTCGGCCGCGGCGGCGATGTCGCCGGTGGTGGTGCCGACCGGGTCCGGGGAGCTGAAGGACTCGCCGTCGCCGTCGGAGCCGGTGGAGGTGTAGGTGTCCCGGATGAAGTCCGTGGGGCTGCCCTGGCCGCAGCCGGTCAGCAGCAGCAGGGCGGCGAGGACGGCGGGGACGAGGCGTCGGGCGGTCATGCCGGGCTCCAGTCGCTGTGGGTGGTGACGACGTCCCCGACGCCGGCCCCGGGGTACAGGTGCCAGGTGCGCCAGGTCCACCCGGTGGGGGTCTCGGCGCCGGTGACCGCGGTGAGCGCGGCGTCGTGGCCGGGGAAGGCGGCGCAGAGCCGGTCGGCGTGGCCGGTGGCCCAGGCGCGCAGCTCGTCGGCCCGCCGGTCCAGCTCGGCGGCGGGCACCTGCTCCACGGTGGCGGTGAACCGGTAGCCGGGGCGGTCGGCCCGGGCCGGCAGCGGGTCCCCGCCGGCACCGACGGCGTCGCAGGACACCTGCTCGGTCCGGGTCTGCCCCGCCGCGGTGGCCGTCACGACGTGCGAGGCGCCCAGGACCCCGAGCACCAGGACGCCGCCGTGCTCGCCGTGCAGCGTGGCCGAGGCCAGCGCCGGCGGGGCGGGGGCGTCGAGCACCAGCCCCAGGGCGGCCGCGGCCACGTCCCGGGTGGGGACGGCGAGGTCGAGCGCGGTCACGTGCCGGGCTGGGCGTGGTAGACGGTGAGCTCCGCGGTGGTGACGCGGCGCCCGGTGGAGACCTCCCAGGACTGGGTGGGCGCCCACTTCTCGAAGGCCAGCAGACCGGTCTTGTCCCGGCTGGCGTAGTCGGCGTACTCCATGGTGCCGGTGGGCGGTGTGCCCGTCGTCCCCTCGGAGCGGAACTGGGCCCGGCCGCGCTCGAGCTGCCGGTGCACGACGTCGTTGACGACGACCTCGCCGTCCGGGGTGAGGTCGGTGCCCTCGACGCGCTGCCAGAGCGTCAGCTCCAGATCGCCCTCGTCGTCCTCGACGGTCAGCCAGCGGCGGCCGGTCGAGCCGTCGAGCAGGTGCTCGTACCAGCTCATCCCGCCCTCGCTCAGGGTGATGGTGCCGCGCACCACGTGGTCGATGCCGGCGTAGGTGATCACGTCGGCGGGCCCGATCTTCAGGGGGTCCCACGTGTCGGGCTGGTCGGCCAGGGGGTCGACCCGGCCCGGGGTGGGGCGCCGGGTCTTCCGGTTGCGCAGGACGAGGTAGACGATCACCCCCGCCGCGACGAGCAGCAGGAGGACGAGCAGGGACTCGGTCACCGGGGGTGGCCTCCGGACCTCGGGGACGGGACGGCGACGACCGTAACGAACCCGCACGGAACCGTCTCGGTCACCACACGGGTGGGGGTGCTCAGCCCACCCGCGCGGCCTCCACGGCCAGCGGCTCCGCGGGGTCCGTCGGGGCCGCCGAGGCGGTCGCCCCGGCGGGCAGGGCCGCGGCGGAGGTGTTCGCCGAGGTGGGCAGCCAGCGCCCCCACCAGCGGAGCACGTGCTCGAGCCTGGCCAGCCGGTGCGCGGGGCGCCCGGAACGGGACAGCTCGTGCCCCTCCCCGGGGAAGAGCAGCAGCTCGCTGGGCACACCGCGCCGCTTGAGCTCGACGAAGAGCCGGGTGCCCTGCTCGAGCGGGCAGCGCCAGTCCTCCTCCGAGTGGACGACGAGGGTGGGCGTGGTGATCCGGTGCGCGCCGGCCATCGGCGACTGGGCGGCGATCCGCTCGGGGTCGGTGCCCACGTACTGGTCGGCGAAGAAGAACCCGATGTCGGAGGACCCGACGAAGCTGACCGGGTCGTTGAACCCGCGCTCGCTGACCGCGGCGGCGAAGCGCTGGGTGCGGCCGATGAGCAGCGTGGTCATGTACCCGCCGTAGGACCCGCCCATGACGCCGACCCGCGCGTCGTCCAGGTCGGGCTCCTGCAGGGCCTCGTCCAGGAACGCGACGACGTCGTCGGCGTCCAACTCGCCCATCCGCTCCTTGACCGCGCGCCCGTGCTCCTGGCCGTAGCCCGAGGAGCCACGCGGGTTGCACTGCAGGACGGCGTACCCCGCCTCGACGTAGGTCTGGGTCTCGTCGAACAGGGTCCAGCCGTACTGGCTGAAGGGCCCGCCGTGCACGGTGAGCAGCACCGGGTGCGGGCCGGGCCCGGGCGGGGTGGTGATCCAGCCGTGCACCGGGTAGCCGTCCGGCGCGGTCGCGGTCTTCTCCCGCATCCGGTGCAGCCGGCCGGTGGCCTGCAGCTGCGCCCCGAACGCGGTGAGCAGCCGCCGTCGCCCCGGGGTGACGGCGATCAGCTCCCCGGCGGACCGGTCGTGCGCCACGGTGCCGACGACGACGCCACCGCCCACCGCGATCCCGGTGGTCGTGTACGGCCCGTCGACCAGCGGCTCGGGGTCCGCGCCGTCCAGCGGCACCCGGACCAGCTCCACGGCCCCCTGCCGCTGCACGGCGACGAAGGCGGACCCGTCGGCGACGACGACCCGGCCGAAGTCGTGGCCCAGGTCGTGCCACTCGGGGTCCAGCAGCGGCTGGGGGTTGCCGCCGCCCGCGCTCACCCGGCACAGGGTCGTGTTGCGGCCCACGAAGTCCAGGCCCTCGGGACCCAGGTCGGGCTGGGCGGCGAGGTAGAGCAGCCGGCCCTCGGGGTCGGCCGGGTCGTAGGTGGGTGCCGAGCAGGCCGAGCGGCTCTCGGTGACCCGGCGCAGGTGGCTGCCGTCGGGCCGACAGGCGTAGACGTCGGTGACCAGGTCGCGGTCGGCGCGGGCGTGCCGGGCGGAGACGAAGACCAGCTCGGTGCCGGCCGGGTGCCAGGCGACGTCGGAGTCGTCGTGGTCCCCGGAGGTGACCTGGACCGGCTCGGGGGTCAGCAGCGCGTCGTCGTCGGACTCGCCGGGCAGGTCCAGCACGAAGACGTGCGCGCGGCGGTCGGTGGTGAAGCCCAGGTCGTCGGCCCGGTACTTCAGCGTGGTGATGAGCCGGGGCGGCTCGGCGGCGGCGTCGACGCCCTCGGCGGTGCCGTAGCGGCCTTCCTCGGGCACCCGGGCGGTGTAGGCCAGGCGGCGCGAGTCCGGGGCCCAGACCGGCGCGCCGGCGCCGAGCGGGTGGTCGGTGAGCCGGCGGGCCTCACCACCGCCGGTGGGGAGCAGGTGCAGTTGCGGGCGGCCACCGCTCTCGGCACCCAGGAAGGCCAGCCAGCGACCGTCCGGGGAGAAGACGGGGGCCGAGTCGCGGTGCCCGTGCGTCAGCGGCCGGGCCGCCGAGGACCCGTCGGTGGGCACGGCCCACAGCTGACTGCGGTACTCGTCGGTCTCCAGGTCCAGGCGGGTGACCGCCACGACCGCGGTCGCACCGTCCGGGGAGACGGTGGCGGTGCCGGGCGTGCGGAGCAGGGCGAGATCGGACGGCCGCATGACGGCAGACGCTAGCCCAGCCGTCGGGTCCTTAGCCGGGCTGAGGGTCCTAGGCTGCCCGCATGACGCGACGGGTGTTCACCGGTGGGCTGGTCCTCGACGGCACGGGCGCCCCGGCGGCGGCGGCCGACGTCGCCGTGCAGGACGGCCGGGTCGTCGACGTCGGCCCCGGTCTGGACGGCGAAGAGGCCGTCGACTGCACCGGTGCCACCGTCCTGCCGGGGCTCTTCGACTGCCACGTCCACGTGCTGATGAGCGGCGTGGACACCCTGCGCCAGCTGCAGACCCCCTACAGCCAGGTCTACTTCGAGGCGGTCCGGAACCTGCGCCGCACCCTGGCGCTGGGCATCACCTCCGTGCGGGACGCCGCCGGCGCCGACCTCGGCGTCGCCGAGGCGGTCCGCTCCGGGCTGGTCCGCGGCCCCCGCATGCAGATCTCGCTGGCCATGATCAGCCAGACCGGCGGGCACGCCGACGACTGGCACGTCTGCGGTGCCGAGACCCCGCTGCTGCCGGTCACCCCGGGGCGGCCCAGCGGCATCTGCGACGGCCCCGACGAGGTGCGCCGCACGGTGCGCGCCCTGGTCCGGGCCGGCGCCGACGTGCTGAAGGTGGCCACCAGCGGCGGCGTGCTCTCCCCCCGCGACGACCCGCGGCACGCGCACTTCCGGCCGGCCGAGCTCGCCGTCCTGGTCGAGGAGGCCACCGCGGCCGGACTGGCGGTGATGGCGCACGCCCAGGGCGCGGACGGGATCAAGAACGCCGTCCGCGCCGGGATCCGGTCCATCGAGCACGGCATCTTCCTCGACGACGAGGCGATCGCGCTGATGCTGGAGCACGGCACCTGGCTGGTGCCCACGCTGTCCGCGCCGCGGGCGGTGCTCGCGGCCGTCGCCGCCGGCGCCGCACTCCCCCGGGCCGTGGTGGACAAGGCGATCGCCGTCCAGGCGCAGCACGACGAGTCGGTCTCCCGGGCCCACGAGGCCGGCGTGCGCATCGCGATGGGCACCGACTCCGGCGTCGGCCCGCACGGGGAGAACCTCGGGGAGCTGCAGCTGATGGCCGACCGCGGCATGTCGGTGGAGGAGGTCTGGCACGCCACCACGCTCTCGGCGGCCCGGCTGCTGCGGGTGGACGGCGAGCTGGGCTCGCTGGAGCCGGGCAAGCGGGCCGACGTCGTGGTGCTCGAGGGGGACGCCGCCGACCTGTCCGGGCTGGCCGGACGGGTCCGCGAGGTGTGGGTGGACGGCGAGCAGGTGGCCCTCGGCGGCCGGGTCGCCGACCCGGCCGCCTGAGGCTCAGTCCTCCCTGCGGGCGCGGGTGGCGCGGTCCTCGGACTCGACGGCGGCGTCGGGCTCGCCGGGCTCGCCGGTGGGCTGCTCCTGCGGGTCCACCGCGGTGCCCTCGGCCGGGGTCAGCTGACCGCGGGTCTTGAGCAGGGAGGCCACGGTGGCGATGACCAGCACCCCGAGGATGACCGCCAGCGACAGCCAGATCGGGATCTCCGGGACCGACTCGATCGGCTCGCGGTCGCTGAGGAACGGGTACTGGTTCTCGTGCACGGCCTCCAGGATCAGCTTGACGCCGATGAAGGCCAGGATGACCGCCAGGCCGTAGGACAGGTACACCAGGCGCTTGAGCAGCCCACCCAGCAGGAAGTACAGCTGGCGCAGCCCCATGAGGGCGAAGACGTTGGCGGTGAAGACGATGAAGGACTCCTGGGTGAGCCCGAAGATGGCCGGGATCGAGTCCAGCGCGAAGAGCAGGTCCGTCGTCCCCAGGGCCAGGAAGACCACGATCATCGGGGTGAAGAGCTTCTTGCCGCCCTGGGAGACCCGGATCTTGTTGCCGTGGAAGTCCGCCGTCATCGGCAGGACCTTCTTCATCCGGCGGATGAGGGCGTTCTCCTCGTAGTCCTCGTCCTCGCCGTGACCGCGGACCAGGTTGATGGCTGTGTAGACCAGGAACGCGCCGAAGAGGAAGAAGACCCACACGAAGCGCTCGATCACCGCGGCGCCGAGCAGGATGAAGATGCCGCGCAGGACAAGCGCGATGATGATCCCGACCATCAGGACCTCTTGCTGCAGCTTCCTGGGCACCTTGAAGCGGGCCATGATGATCACGAAGACGAACAGGTTGTCCACCGACAGCGAGTACTCGGTGAGCCAGCCCGCGTAGAACTGCGTGGCGTACTCGCCGTTGGTGACCACCAGCAGCACCAGCCCGAACACCAGGGCCAGCGCGATGTAGAAGGTCACCCAGATGCTGGCCTCGCGCACCGAGGGCTCGTGCGGTCGCCGCGTGATGAGGGCCAGGTCGGCCAGCAGCAGGACCGTGAGTGCGATGAACGTGCCGACTTCGAACCAGACCGGGAGCTCCACGTCGCGCCACACTACGGGGCTCGCGGTGGATCACCTGGGCGCCACGGTGGTGTCTGCGACCACAACCCCCGGGACGCCGAGAGGCCCACCGGACGGTGTCCGGTGGGCCTCTCGTGCGTGGTGCGGGCGGTCAGTCCTCGCGGGAGGAGTCGACCGCCGCGGTGCGTCCGGTGACCGGTGCGTCGCCGCGGGCGCCCGCCGGGCTGCCGTCCCGGTCGCCGGGGCCCTGGGCGTGCAGGCCGTCGCGGCCGGCGCCCTTGTCCTCGAGACCGGTCGGGCTGGTGTGCCCGGCGGCCGCGTCCTTCTTGTTCTTGCGGAGGCTGAGGACCGTGGTCACGATCAGCGTCAGCAGGATGACCAGCAGGGACAGCCAGGTCGGGATCTCCGGGATGAGCGTGATGTGCTCACCGCCGTTGATGAAGGGCAGCTCGTTGGTGTGCAGGGCGTGGATGACCAGCTTGATGCCGATGAAGCCCAGGATCACGGCCAGGCCGTAGGCCAGGTACACCAGGCGGTCCAGCAGACCGTCGATGAGGAAGAACAGCTGACGCAGGCCCAGCAGCGAGAACGCGTTGGCCGCGAAGACCAGGTAGGTCTCCTGGGTCAGGCCGAAGATGGCCGGGATCGAGTCGACGGCGAAGATGATGTCGGCGGTGCCGATGGCGATCAGCGCGATCATCAGCGGGGTGATGTAGCGCTTCCCGTCGATCTTCGTCGTCATCTTGTCGGAGTGGTACTCCTCGGTCGTCGGCACGGCCTTGCGGACGAGCTTGAGGATCCCGTTCTCCTTGAACTCCTCCTCCTCGTCGTGGCCGCCACTGCGGGCCTGCACGACCGCGGTGTAGATGAGGATCGCGCCGAAGACGTAGAAGACCCAGCTGTAGTTCTCGATGGCCGCGGCGCCGATGAAGATGAACACGGTGCGCAGGACCAGCGCGAAGGCGATGCCGAACAGCAGCACCTTCTGCTGCAGTTCACGGGGCACGCCGAAGCTGGCCATGATCAGCACGAAGACGAACAGGTTGTCGACGGACAACGCCTTCTCGGTGACGTAACCGGCGAAGTACTCACCGCCGAACGTGCCGCCGGCGAAGACGAGCACGCCGAGGCCGAACAGGATGGCGATGCCGACGTAGACCGCCGACCAGGTCGCCGACTCCTTGAGCGAGGGGGCGTGCGGGGTGCGCACGTGGCCGACGAAGTCGAACACGATCATGGCGAGGATCGCGGCGACGGTCACGGCCCACACCCAGATGGGGACGTCCAACAGTGGTTCCTCCGGTGTCTCTGAACGGTTGCACCGGAGGTCTCTCCCACCGACCCGGGGGTCGGCCGACAGTGCCGGAGGTCGATGGCGACCTCGTGTTGACGACAACTGCCGCGGGGGATACTCCCCTCCACGCGAATCCGTTGTGCGCCACAGGGTGTGTTTGCAAACAGCAACCACCCGCAGCAGCGGACTCGGACACCCCAACGAGCGGTACCGCCCCGGGGTTCCCCGTCAGGCCGTGGGGAGCGTCACCCGGAAGTGCCCGCCCGACACGGCGTCCCGGCAGGTCACGTCGCCGCCGTGCGCCCGGGCGAGCGCCCGGGCGATCGGCAGCCCGAGCCCCGCTCCCCCGTCCCGGCCCCGCGCCGCGTCCAGCCGGACCAGCCGGTCGAAGACCCGCTCGCGCTGGTCGACCGGCACGCCGGGTCCGTCGTCGGTGACGTCGACGGACGCCGTGCCGTCTCGCTCGCCGACCGCCACCAGCACCCGGCCCGCCGGCCCCGCCGCCCGGACGGCGTTGCGCAGCAGGTTGTCCAGCACCTGCCCGACCCGGTCGGCGTCCACCACCGCGGTCGCCCCGCCCGTCACCGTCACCGCTCCCCCGACCCGGGCGGCGCTCGCCACGGCCAGGGTGCCCAGGTCGACCGGCCGGCGGTGCAGCTCCGGTGCCTGACCGCTGTCCAGCCGGGCGACGTCGAGCAGGTCGGCCACCAGCCGCCCGGAGCGGCGCAGCTCGCGGACGGCGCCGGCCAGCAGCTCCTCCCGTCGTCCCCGGTCGGGGTCGGTCCGCAGCACGGTCTCCACCGACGCCTGGACGGCGGCCAGCGGGGTGCGCAGCTCGTGCGCGGCGTCCCCGAGCAGGTCGCGCATGCCCGACTCGGCCCGCCGGGCCTGCCGCTCGGCGCCCTCCAGCTCGTCGAGCATGCCGTCGAAGGCGGCCGCGGTGCTGCCCAGCTCGGTGTGCGGGCGGTCCGGGCGCAGCCGGCGGCCGCGGTCGCCGTCGGTGATCTGCCGGGCCAGCGCCGTCATCCGGCCCAGCGGCCGCAGACCCACGCCGACGGTGACGCTGACCAGCGCGGCCGCCAGCAGCAGCACCACGGCCGCGGCCACCACGAGCACCCAGCGCAGCTGGGTCACCGCGTCGGTGATCGGGCCCTGGTCGGCCAGCAGGGTGATCCGGGCGCCGTCCGGGAGGTCGGTCTGCAGGACGTAGGCGTCCCCGGTGTCCACGACGGCACCCGGGTCCGGCAGCGGGCCGCCCGGGGCGGGCGGGCCGCCGCCGGGGCCGACGGGTGGGTCCGGCAGCTGACCGACCTGCCCACCGTCCGCGGTCTCCAGCAGCGCCTGGACGGTGTCGCCCTCGACGGCCCGGACCACCTCCTCGTCGGAGCGGCCCTGCTGCACGAGGGCGGCGGCGATCTCGGCCCGGTCCACCAGCCGGTCCCGCAGGTCCCCGCGCAGCTGGGCCCCCAGGGCGAGGTCCACGCTGAACCCCAGGACGACGAGCAGCAGCGTCATCAGGCCCAGCACCAGCACGCTCACCCGGCGGCGCAGGCTCGCGGTGTGCAGCGGCGCGGGCGCGGGGCCGGTCACGCCCGGACCGTGTAGCCCAGGCCCCGCACGGTGTGCACCAGACGGGGGCCGTGCACCTCGAGCTTGCGGCGCAGCGCGCTGACGTGCACCTCCACGAGGTTGGGGTCGTAGTCCTCGTACCCCCACACCTGGGTCAGGATCTGGGTCTTGCTGACGGTGCGGCCGCGGTTGCCGACCAGGTAGCCCAGCAGTCGCAGCTCGGTGGCGGTCAGCTCCAGGGCGGCGCCGGCCCGGGTGGCGGACCCGGCCGGCTCGTCGACGACCAGGTCGCCCACCTCGACGGCGCCGGGCCACCGGCCCCGGCGGTTCAGCACCGCCCGCACCCGGGCCACCAGCTCGGCCATCGCGAAGGGCTTGACCAGGTAGTCGTCGGCGCCGGCCCCGAACCCGGCCAGCCGGTCGGGCACGGCGTCCCGGGCCGTGAGGACGACGATGCCGGCGTCCCCGGCCCGGCGCACGTCCCCGGCCAGGGCGAGGCCGTCGCGGCCGGGGAGCATCACGTCCAGCACGACGAGGTCGGGTCGGAACCCGGTGAGGTCGGCGCCGAGCGTGCTGCCGTCGGCGCGGCCCTCCACGACGCAGCCCTCGTCGGACAGGGCCGTCACCACGCCGTCCCGGATGGCGCTCTCGTCCTCGACGACGAGGACACGGGGTCGGGCCTGCTTGTCTCGCACCTGCTGATGGTGCCCTGCCCAGCCTGAAGAGCAGCTGAAGACCGGGGCCACGGGCGGCTGCTTCAGGGTGGCTTCAGGACCGGCCCACACGGTGGGGACACGAGCCACACCGCAGACCGCGGTGGGCCGCCGTCCCCTGGAGGACCCGTGAACCGCTCCGCACTCCCCCGCTCCCGCCGCTGGACCGCTGCCGTCGTCGGTGGCTCGATCGCCGGCGCCGCCCTCCTGGGCGGTGGCGTCGCCCTGGCCGACGGGTCCGGCTCCGACGAGCCGGCGTCGGGCAGCGTCCCGGCGCCGGGCGACCGCGGGGACCGGCTCGTCGGCACCGTGACCGCGGTGTCCGAGGACTCGCTGACCCTCACCGACGACGCCGGCGCCAGCCACCAGGTGGCACTGACCGACGACACCCGCGTGGGTGGCCCGGGTGCCGGCGGCCCAGGTGCCGGCGGCCCGGGTGCTGACGGCCCGGCTGCTGACGGCCCGGCTGCTGGCGGCCCGGGTGCTGGCGGCCCGGGTGCTGGTCGTCCCGCTGACGCGGCTGACGGCGACGCACCGGCCGCGCCGGCCCCGGTCGGGGAGACCCCCACGGGTGACGCTCCCGAGCCCCCGCAGGCACCCGAGGCGCCGACCGGTGCCCCGGCGACGGACCCGCCCGCCGACGCCCCGGCCGCCGACGCCCCGGCCGCCGACGCCCCGGCCTCGGACGCCCCTGCCCCGGGCGCCCCTGCTGCTGGCGCCGACGTCCCCGCGGCCCCCGGGGCCGACGGTGAGGTCGCCGCGCCGCCCGCACCCGAGGGGTCGGGCACCGAGGACATCGCGGTCGGCGACCGGGTCGAGGTCCGGGTGTCCGACGGCGCCGCCACGGAGGTGCGCGAGGTCCGGGCGCACGTCGACGGCGTGGTGGTGTCGGTGGACGGCACCGACCTGACCGTCGTCACCACGCCCGGGCTGCGGGTCGAGGTGGACGCCGCCGCACTGGACGCCCTGCCCGCCGTCGGCGACGACGTGCACCTGAGCGGCACGGTCACCGACGGCAACACGGTCCTCGCCACCGACGGGGTGCGATGACCACCACGCTCTGGGTCGACCTCGTCCTGCTGCTCCTGCTGGTGGGCGGCGCGGCCGCCGGCTGGCGGCGCGGCGGGCTGCGGCTGGCCGGCTCGGTGGCCGGGCTGGTGGCCGGGCTGGTGGCCGGGCTGGGTGTCGGGCTCGCCCTGGTCCCGCAGCTCACCGGGCCGCCCACCGGGACGACCGGCTGGCTGGTCACCCTGCTGGCCGTGCTGGTGCTGGCCTTCCTCGGTGCCGGCGCCGGCCGCTGGGCGGGCGGTCTGCTGGCGCGGCTGGTGGCGCGGCTGCACCTGACGGTGCTGGACCGGGTGGCCGGCGCGGTCGGCGGGCTCCTGCTGGCCTTCGTCCTGGGGGGCGCCGGGCTGGTGGGGGCCGGGCTGGCGCCGCTCACCGGCGGGCCCGGTGCCACCGGCGACTGGCTGGCGACCGTCCGCAGCTCGCAGCTCGGCTCCGCGGCGACCGCGGCGGCCGACCAAGCGCTGCACCTGGTCGGGGTACAGGTGGCCGTGCTGGGCGGCGTCCGGCTGCCGGGCGGTGTCCGGTGACGGGTCGCGACCGGCAGCACGGCAGCACGGAGTCCCCGGCCGTGGACGCCGCGGGCCGGCCCCGGTTGCCGGGCGACCGCGTGGCCACCCACGTGGTCGGGCCGTGGGTCCTGGGCACCCGGGACGTGCGCGACGAGGCGGACCTGGCCGGAGCCCACCCGGGACCCGCGACCGGCCGCGGTGTCCCCCGGCGACTGCTCGTCCGCGTCGCGGTGGGAGCCGGCGCGCTGGTCGTGGTCGTCGCGCTCGCCGCGGCGGCGGGCAGCGCGATCACCCCGGGGGTCAGCACCACCGGTGCCCCGACGGTGGGCAGCCCCGCCACCTCGACGGGCGCCGAGGAGGCCACGGCCGGTGCCGGCGGCGGGACCACGGCCGTGCCCCCGGTCACCGACGAGGAGGCAGCACCTCCCCCGCCCGACGGCCCCGGCGCCGACAGCCCGGCAGGCGCGCCTGGCGTGCCTCCGGGCGTGGGCCCGCCGGGGCCGAGCGGCCCCGCCGGGACCGGCCCCGCCGGGCCGGGCTGAGGCGGGTGGCTCAGCCGGGGGTCAGGCGTGCGCCGCGTCGAACTGGCGCAGCTCCCGCTTGAGCTCGTTGAGCTCGTCACGGAGCCGGGCGGCGACCTCGAACTGCAGCTCCCGGGCGGCGGACAGCATCTGCTCGTTCATCGTGGTGATCATGTCGGCCAGGGCCGCACGGGGCAGGCCCTCCACGTCGATCGAGCCGGCCTTGGCCTTGCCCTTCGCCTTGGACGACAACCCGGGCACGGGTGCCTTGCCGCGGGACTGCTGCCGGCCGGAGCCGCCGAACTCCTCGGTGGCCTTCTCGGCGTCCTCGCTGGCCTTGTAGATGCCGTCGAGGATGTCCACGATCTTCTTCCGCAGCGGCTGCGGGTCGACGCCGTGCTCCAGGTTGTAGGCGACCTGCTTCTCCCGGCGCCGCGAGGTCTCGTCGATGGCCTGGGCCATCGACGGGGTGATCTTGTCGGCGTACATGTGCACCTGGCCCGACACGTTGCGTGCCGCGCGCCCGATCGTCTGGATCAGCGAGGTGCCCGACCGGAGGAAGCCCTCCTTGTCGGCGTCCAGGATCGCGACCAGTGACACCTCGGGCAGGTCCAGGCCCTCCCGCAGCAGGTTGATCCCGACCAGCACGTCGTACTCGCCCTGCCGCAGCTCCCGCAGCAGCTCGACCCGGCGCAGGGTGTCCACCTCGGAGTGCAGGTAGCGGACCTTGATGCCGAGCTCGAGCAGGTAGTCGGTGAGGTCCTCGCTCATCTTCTTGGTCAGCGTGGTGACCAGGATGCGCTCGTCCTTCTCGGTCCGGACGCGGATCTCGTGCACCAGGTCGTCGATCTGGCCCTTGGTCGGCTTGACCACGATCTCGGGGTCGACCAGGCCGGTGGGCCGGATGACCTGCTCGACGAACTCGCCCTGCGTGCGGCCCAGCTCGTACTTGCCCGGGGTCGCCGACAGGTAGACGGCCTGCCCGATCCGGTCGGTGAACTCCTCCCACTTCAGCGGGCGGTTGTCCATCGCCGACGGGAGCCGGAACCCGTGGTCGACCAGGGTGCGCTTGCGGCTCATGTCGCCCTCGAACATGCCGCCGATCTGCGGCACGGTCACGTGCGACTCGTCGATGACGAGCAGGAAGTCGTCCGGGAAGTAGTCGATGAGGCAGGCACCGGCCGAGCCGGGAGCCCGGCCGTCGATGTGCCGGGAGTAGTTCTCGATGCCCGAGCAGAAGCCGACCTGGCGCATCATCTCGATGTCGTAGGTGGTCCTCATCCGCAGCCGCTGGGACTCAAGCAGCTTGCCCTGCTTGTCCAGCTCCGCCAGGCGCCCCTCGAGCTCGGACTCGATGGCCCCGATCGCCCGCTCCATGCGCTCGGGCCCGGCGACGTAGTGGGTGGCCGGGAAGACGAAGAGCTCCTCGACCTCCCGCACGACCTCACCGGTCAACGGGTGCAGGTAGTAGAGCCGCTCGACCTCGTCACCGAACATCTCGATCCGGACCGCGAGCTCCTCGTACACCGGGAAGACCTCGATCGTGTCCCCCCGCACCCGGAAGGTGCCGCGGGTGAAGGCGAGGTCGTTGCGGGTGTACTGCTCGGTCACCAGGGTGCGCAGCAGCTCGTCGCGGTCCCGCTCCTGGCCCAGCGAGATCTTCAGCGCCCTGTCGACGTACTCCTGCGGCGTCCCCAGGCCGTAGATGCAGGACACCGTCGAGACCACGATGACGTCGCGGCGGGTGAGCAGGCTCTGGGTGGTCGAGTGCCGCAGCCGCTCCACCTCCTCGTTGATCGAGGAGTCCTTCTCGATGTAGGTGTCCGTCTGCGGGACGTAGGCCTCGGGCTGGTAGTAGTCGTAGTAGGAGACGAAGTACTCGACCGCGTTGTTGGGCAGCAGTTCCTTGAACTCGTTGGCCAGCTGGGCGGCCAGCGTCTTGTTCGGGGCCATCACCAGGGTGGGCCGCTGCACCTGCTCGATCAGCCAGGCCGTCGTCGCCGACTTGCCGGTGCCGGTGGCACCGAGCAGCACGGTGTCCTTCTGGCCGGCCCGCACCGCCGTCGCCAGCTCGGCGATCGCCGTCGGCTGGTCGCCCGAGGGCTGGAACTCGCTGATGACCTCGAAGGTGCCGGTGGTCGGCCGGAGACTCGTCTGCGCGCTCACGCCCCGAAGGTACGACGGGGGTACGACAGAAACCGGGTGAGCGGGTCACGACCTGTGGCGCGTGACGCGCGGGACGTAATGACACTCGTGTGATTCACCCCCTTGTGACGGGGCGTTCCGGCACCTAACGTGACTGGCGCAGGACAGCGGGAGACCACGCGCTGGACCGGACGGCCTGGGGAGACCCGGGTACCGCGGTCCGCCGGAGGGACCCCGGTACCACCCGGGAGCCCCCGGGCACGGCCGGTCCCCGTCCTGCGAGAGACGCGACGGGCCGTGGGGAAGCGGCTGACGTCGTCACGAAGCCCCTCCCGGCCGCGCCGGGAGGGGCTTCGTCGTGTCCGCGGGTGGCCCACCCCACCGGGGTGACGGCGCGCGGAGCGGCCTGGGACCCGGCAGACTCAGCCGGGCCGTGACCCGAACGTCACCGCCGACGCGGTTGGTCGCCACGCGACCGGGGCAACGACGCCCCGACCCGGTCACGGCGGCTCCCCAGGAGCCCGCACGAGCACGACCCGCAGGTCCCGAGTCCCGGGACCGCCCAGCGCAGGAGGAACGCCACCACATGACCACCCAGGTCTGGCCCGGTACCGCCTACCCCCTCGGGGCGACGTACGACGGCACCGGCACGAACTTCGCGATCTTCAGCGAGGTGGCCGAGAAGGTCGAGCTGTGCCTGTTCGACGCCGACGGCACCGAGGAGCGCATCCGGCTGCCCGAGATGGACGCCTTCGTCTGGCACGCGTTCCTGCCCGGCGTCCAGCCCGGCCAGCGCTACGGCTTCCGCGTGCACGGCCCGTACGACCCCGAGCAGGGCCAGCGCTGCAACCCGAACAAGCTGCTGATGGACCCCTACGCGAAGGCCGTCGACGGCGGCATCGACTGGGACCCCTCGGTGTTCGGCTACGACTTCGAGACCAAGGAGCGCAACGACGACGACTCCGCACCGCACATGCCGAAGTCCGTGGTCATCAACCCCTACTTCGACTGGGGCAGCGACCGGCTCCCCCGCACGCCGTACCACAAGTCGGTCATCTACGAGGCCCACGTCAAGGGCCTGACGATGACCCACCCGCGGGTCCCCGAGGAGCTGCGCGGCACCTACGCCGGCATCGCGCACCCGGCGGTCATCGAGCACCTCACCGAGCTGGGCATCACCGCCATCGAGCTCATGCCGGTGCACGAGTTCGTGCAGGACGACACCCTGCAGCAGAAGGGCCTGCGCAACTACTGGGGCTACAACTCGATCGGCTTCTTCGCCCCGCACCACGAGTACGCCAGCAACCAGGACCCCGGCATGGCCGTGCAGGAGTTCAAGGGCATGGTCCGGGCCCTGCACGACGCAGGCATCGAGGTCATCCTCGACGTGGTCTACAACCACACCGCCGAGGGCAACCACAACGGCCCGACGCTGTCGTTCAAGGGCATCGACAACCAGGCCTACTACCGCCTGGTGGCCGACGACAAGCAGTTCTACATGGACACCACCGGCACCGGGAACTCGCTGAACGTCGCGAACCCGCAGTCGCTGCAGCTGATCATGGACTCGCTGCGCTACTGGGTCACCGAGATGCACGTCGACGGCTTCCGCTTCGACCTGGCCTCCACGCTGGCCCGCCAGTTCCACGAGGTCGACCGGCTGTCGGCGTTCTTCGACCTGGTGCACCAGGACCCGGTCGTCAGCCAGGTCAAGCTCATCGCCGAGCCGTGGGACATCGGCGACGGCGGCTACCAGGTCGGCAACTTCCCGTCGCTGTGGACCGAGTGGAACGGCAAGTACCGCGACACCGTCCGCGACTTCTGGCGGGGCGAGGACGCCACCGTCGGGGAGTTCGCCAGCCGGATCACCGGCTCGGCCGACCTCTACCAGCACTCGGGCCGACGCCCGGTCGCGAGCATCAACTTCGTCACCGCCCACGACGGCTTCACGATCAACGACCTCGTCTCCTACAACGACAAGCACAACGAGGCCAACGGCGAGGACAACAACGACGGCGAGAGCCACAACCGCAGCTGGAACTGCGGGGTCGAGGGCGAGACCGACGACGCCGAGATCCTGGCCCTGCGCGCCCAGCAGCGACGCAACTTCATCGCCACGCTGATGCTCTCCCAGGGCGTGCCGATGCTGCTGCACGGCGATGAGCTCGGCCGCACCCAGGGCGGCAACAACAACGGGTACTGCCAGGACTCCGAGATCACCTGGATCGACTGGTCCGACGTCGACGAGGGCCTGGTCGAGTTCACCAAGCTGGTCACCCACCTGCGCCACGACCACCCGACGTTCCGCCGTCGCCGGTTCTTCCACGGCCGCCCGGTCGGTCGCGGCGAGGGCGAGCCGGTCCCGGACATCGCCTGGCTGACCCCGGCCGGTGAGCTGATGAGCGAGGACGACTGGGACGCCCACTACGCCAAGAGCGTCGCGGTCTACCTCAACGGCAACGGCATCCGCTCGACCGACGAGCGCGGCGAGGCCGTCGTGGACGACTGCTTCATCCTGGCGTTCAACGCCTGGCACGAGGACATCGAGTTCACCCTGCCGAACTCGGAGTACGCCGAGACCTGGTCGGTCGTCGTCGACACCGCCGAGTTCGGGCCGGTCGACCCCAACGAGAGCAAGGCCGGGGACGTCGTCACCGTCAAGGGGCGCGCCATGGTCGTGCTGCGCAGCGTCTCGTGACCGGGGGCGTCCCCTCGGGCACGTACCGGCTGCAGTTCCACGCCGACTTCACCCTCGACGACGGCGTCGGGCTGGCCGGCTACCTGGCCGACCTGGGTGTGAGCCACGCCTACTCCTCGCCGCTGCTGCGCTCGGCCGAGGGCTCCAACCACGGCTACGACACCACCGACCACGCGCACGTCGACGAGGCGCGCGGTGGTCGGGAGGCCCTGGACCGGTTCGTGGCCGCGCTGCACGAGCACGGCCTGGGCCTGGTGCTGGACCTGGTGCCCAACCACATGGGCGTGGAGGACGCGCACGCCTCGCAGTGGTGGTGGTCGCTGCTGGAGCTCGGCCAGGGCAGCCCGCACGCGCACGCCTTCGACGTCGACTGGGCGGCCGGCGGCGGCCGGGTGCGGGTCCCGGTGCTGGGCAGCGCCGAGGACGTCGCCCAGCTCGAGGTCACCGACGGCGAGCTGCGCTACTACGAGCACCGCTTCCCGATCGCCCCCGGGACCGGTGACGGCACCCCGCAGCAGGTGCACGACCGACAGCACTACGAGCTGGTCGACTGGCGCCGGGCCGACGGCGACCTGAACTACCGTCGGTTCTTCGCCATCAACACCCTGGCCGGCCTGCGGGTCGAGGACGAGCGGGTCTTCGACGCCACCCACGCCCTGGTGCGCGAGCTGCTGGCCGCCGGGCACGTCGACGGCCTGCGGATCGACCACCCGGACGGGCTGGCGGACCCGAAGGGCTACCTGGACCGGCTCGCCGAGCTCAGCGACCACCGCTGGACCGTGGTGGAGAAGATCCTCGAGCCCGGGGAGGACCTCCCGGGTGACTGGGCCACCGCGGGGACGACGGGCTACGACGCGCTGGCCGAGGTCGACGGAGTGCTCGTCGACCCGGCCGGCGAGGCCGCCTTCACCGCGCTGGACACCGAGGTGGCCGGCCGCGAGGTGGACTACGCCGAGCTGGTGCACGACGCCAAGCGCGAGGTCACCGACGGCATCCTGGGCTCCGAGGTCACTCGGCTGGCCCGGCTCGTCGGGGACCTCCCCGGCGTGCCGGTCGAGCAGGTCACCGAGGCACTCGCCGAGCTGCTGGCCGGCTTCGACGTGTACCGGACGTACCTGCCCGAGGGCCGGGCGCACCTGGACGCGACGGTCGGCGCGGTGCGCGAGCGCCGTCCGGACCTGACGGCGGCGGTGGACGGCCTGCACCCGTTGCTGGCCACCCCGCACACGGAGCTGGCCACCCGGTTCGAGCAGACCTCGGGCCCGGTCATGGCCAAGGGCGTCGAGGACAGCGCCTACTACCGGTGGTCGCGCTTCGTGGCGCTCAACGAGGTCGGCGGTGACCCGACCCGGTTCGGGCTGTCGGTGGCCGACTTCCACGCCGCGCAGGAGCGCCGGGGCGCCACCCGGGCCGTCTCCATGACCACGCTGTCCACGCACGACACCAAGCGCAGCGAGGACGTGCGGGCCCGGCTGGCCGTGCTGGCCGAGATGCCCGAGGAGTGGGCGGGCCTGGTCCGCGGCTGGCTGGGCCGGCACCCGCTGGCCGACCGGCCGCTGGCCCACCAGGTCTGGCAGAACCTGGTCGGCGCGTGGCCGCTGACACCCGAGCGGGCGCACGCCTACGCGGAGAAGGCCGCCCGCGAAGCGGGCACGTCGACCACGTACACCGCGGTGGACGAGGAGTTCGAGGCCTCGCTGCACGCGATGGTCGACGCCGCCTTCGAGGACCCGGCCACGCGCGCCGAGATCGACGGCCTGGTGGCCCGGATCGCGCCGGCGGGCTGGTCCAACTCGCTGACGCAGAAGCTCCTGCAGCTCACCGTGGCCGGCGTCCCCGACGTCTACCAGGGCACCGAGCTGTGGGACTTCTCGCTGGTCGACCCGGACAACCGCCGTCCGGTCGACTACCCGCTGCGGCGGCGGCTGCTCGCCGACCTCGACGCGGGCACGGTGCCCGCGGTCGAGGAGACCGGTGCGGCCAAGCTGCTGGTGGTGTCCCGGGTGCTGCGGCACCGTCGCGACACCCCGGGGGCGTTCGTCGGCTACACCCCCGTCGAGGCCACCGGCCCGGCCGCGGACCACGTGGTGGCCTTCGACCGTGGCGGTGTGGTCGCCGTCGGGACCCGGCTCCCGGTGGGGCTGGCCGCGACCGGCTGGGCCGACACCGCACTGCAGCTGCCGCACGGCGGCTGGCGGGACCTGCTCACCGGCGCCCGCGTGGTGTCCGACCTGCACGGCGCCCCGCTCGCCGAGGTGCTGGCCGCCCTTCCGGTGGCCCTGCTGGTCCGCGACTGACGGCGCGCCCCCTCGTCCGCACCGGGCGAGGGGGCGCACCTCAGGCGGTGAGCGCCACTGTCATCCGCTCGGCGATCGCCGTGGCGGTGAGGGCCAGGCCGTTGTTCAGCACCGGGTCCAGCGTCGTGGCCCGGCCGGCGACGACGGCGGGCAGCGCGTCCCAGGTGGGGACGCCGACCACCGGCGCCGGCTCCGGCGTCTGGTGGAAGAGGAACTCCGCCTCCGACACCATCCCGATCTCCTCCAGGCTCAGCGTCCGGTCGCCCTGCGCATCGGCCGGGTCCAGGCCGAGCACGGCGAACCCCAGGTCGGCCGCGACCGTGGTGGCCAGCTTGTTCGTGTACCAGCGGACCGACCCGGTCTCGGCCATCTGGGAGGCCAGCACGGCGGCGGTCGGTGTGCGGCCCAGGGCTGCCAGGGCGGCCCGGCCCGCGAGCACCGCGGCGTCGTAGTCGGCCAGGGCGTCGTCGGCCCGGGCCGTGAGGTCGAACTGGGCGAGCTGAGCGGTCATGTCCTCCCGGAACCCGGGCCGGTTGACCTCCACGGGCAGCACCGGGGCGACCTGGGCCAGCACGTCGTTGCCGAAGGCGTCCATCCGCCAGTTGTTGGCCCGCACCAGGATGAGGTCCGGCGCCAGCGCGGCGATCTCCTCGACGTCGGGGGCGTCCTCGGCGCTGTCCAGCAGCGGGACGGCGTCGTCGACGAGCCCGGCGTACTGGCCCGAGGGCCGCTCCCCCGGTGCGCTGGTGTTCCGGACGCCGACCAGCGTCCAGCCGGCCAGCAGCGCGAACTCCAGGTCGCCCCGGCCCTCCATGACCACCACCCGCCGCGGCCGGGCCGGCACGGTGACCGCGACGTCCTCGTAGGCGAAGACCACGGTCCCCGGGGCGGTCGGCCCGGGCTCGGCGGTCGACCTCCCCGCGCCGGTCCCGCAGCCGGCCACCCCGAGCCCGAGGAGTCCCCCGCCCAGGAGCAGGGACCGGCGGCTTACCTGCAGGGACGGCAACATGAGGGCACCCTAAGTCGATCATGGTGCCGGTGGGGCGGGGGCGGCCTCAGAACCGGATGGCGTCGATCACCTTCACCCGGACGGCGAGGACCGCGGGCAGCAGCCCGGCCAGCGCCCCGACCCCGGCGGCTGCGACCAGGCCCTCGACCGCGGCCTGCACCGGGAAGCCGGGCTCGTCGGCGATCGGGACGCCGTTGTTGAACCACTCCTCGATGGGCAGGTTGGCCACCACGAGGACCGCGAGGGCCACGGCGGCGACCCCGGCGAGCAGGGTGGCCACGACGGACTCCAGCATGATCGCCGAGAACACCCGGCCCGACGTGGCACCGAAGCTGCGCCGGATGCCGATCTCCCGGACCCGCTGGCGGACGGCCATCATGCCGACGTTGAACACGCCCAGGCCACCCAGCAGCAGCACCACCCCGCCGGCGCCCCGCACGGCCAGCCGCAGGGTGTCCAGGCTGCCGGCCAGGCCCGGTGAGTCCATCCGGTAGGCCTGGACCTGGATGCCGCGGGGCAGCAGCAGCGGGAGGTCGCTGCTGACGGCCGCGACCACGTCGTCGGCCTGGGCGGCCGGCACCCAGAGCTCGAGCTGGTCGGGCCCGAACAGGTAGGGGTCCCGCGGGGCGGTCGCGGCCTCCAGCACGGAGCGGTCGATCCGGTAGACCTGCGGGTACTCGCCCCCGTCGTTCTCCAGCACCCCGACGACGGTCGCCGTCACCGGCCGGGGACCCCCCAGGACGATGCTGCGCGGGCCGGTGAAGGGACCGCCACCCATCTGGTCCAGCACGAACTCGTTGACGACCAACGCCGGAGACAGCGACTCGCGGTCGCGGTCGGTGAACCACCGGCCGGCGATGGGCTCGATCCGGTGCAGGTCCCCGTAGGAGGGGGACACGTCGGTGGTCTGCACCTCCTGGGTGCCCGCGGGGAGCCGGAGGAGTGCCGAGCCGTACCCCACGGTGGCGTACTCGGTGACGCCGTAGCGGTCGAGCAGCTCCTGGCTGGCGGCGTCCCAGGCGTCCGGGGACGGCGGCAGGCCGGTGGCCGGGTCGAACCCGGACACGCTGATCGTGGCCGCCCGCCCCTGGTAGCGCTCGGCCTGCTCCTGCTGCACCTGGGCGACGATCAGCCCGAGCCCGGTCACCGCGGTCATGGCGAAGACCGCCAAGAAGACCCCGACCAGGGACAGCACGACGCGCACCCGGTGCACCCGGACCTCACCCCAGGCCTCGGCGAGGACACCGAGCACGCCGGTCACGAGGTCGCCGCCACGGTCTCGGCGGGGGTCATCGGGGTGAGCCGTCCGGCGTCCAGGCGCAGCTGCCGGTCGGCGAGCGCGGCCACCGACAGGTCGTGGGTGATGGTGACCAGCGCGGCGCCCCGCTCGGCGGTGGCCTCGGCCAGCAGCGCCATCACGGCCCGGCCGGTGTCGACGTCCAGGGCGCCGGTCGGCTCGTCGGCCAGCACCACCCGGGGACGGCGGACCAGTGCCCGGGCGATCGCCACCCGCTGCTGCTCACCGCCCGACAGCCGCTCGGGCACCTGGTCGGCCCGGTCTCCCAGCCCGACCCGGTCGAGCACGTCGCGGGCGGTGCGGCCCCGGGTGAGGAACTCCCGTCCACGCGCGTAGAGCAGCGGTGCCGCGACGTTCTCGGCCGCGGTCCGCCGGGGCAGCAGGTTGAACTGCTGGAAGACGAAGCCGAAGCACTCCCCGCGCAGCCTGGCCCGGCGGCGGCCGCGCAACCGGCCGGTGTCCTGCCCGTCCAGCAGGTACTCCCCCGAGGTGGGGCTGTCCAGCAGGCCCAGCACGTTGAGCAGCGTCGACTTCCCCGACCCGGACCGCCCGACGATGGACACGTGCTCGCCGGCGGCGACGGTGAGGTCGACGTCGGTGAGGATCGGCAGCAGCCCGCCGTCGGGCAGCCGCACCTCGCGGCCGACCCCGGTGAGCCGGAGCTGGACGTCGCTCACCCGCCGAACCCGCCGCCCATGCCGCCGTCGACCGGGGTGTCGTCGGCGACCGGCACGAACTCGAGCACCTGCTGGCCCTCGGTGAGCCCGCCGGTGACCTCCACGAGCAGGCCGTCGGTCAGGCCCAGGGTCACCGGTGTCTGCACCGGCTCGGCGCCGTCGTCCCCGACGACCCAGACGTTGCCGGCCTGGACCGAGCCCTGGACGGCGGTGACGGGCAGGGTCAGCACGTCCGTGGCGGTGCCCGCCTGCACGGCGACGGAGGCGAGCATGCCCGGGAACACCGGGGTGCCCGCGGGAACCGCGCAGCGCGCCTCGGTGCCGATGGTGGCGGCACCACCGGGCTGCCCGCCCGCCGGGTCGGTGCCCGTGGAGCCGCTGCCGCTGCCCGCGGACGGCGGGGCACCCAGCGTGAGCCCGGAGCAGACGAACGGCGCCGGCCCGCCCTGGACGGTGACGTCGGCGCTGGCCGGCGCGGTGAGCAGCCGGAACTGGTCGTCCTGGGTCAGCGGGGCGGTCACCGACAGGGTGCCCGGGCTGATGGACCCGACGACGTCCCCGACGGCCACGAGCTGGTCGACGAGCACGTCCAGTGTGGTGACGGTGCCCGCGGCCGGGGCCGGCACCGTCGTGGTGGTGATGAGCGGCGGCCGCTCGGTGACCACCGGGTTGCCCTCGGCGTCGGTGGTCGTGACCGGGTCGCGCTCGGTGGTGACGGTGATCTGCAGCAGGCCGTCACCGGCGGCGACGACCGCCCCGGGGGCGACCAGCAGCTTCTTCACCGTGCCGACGGCGGTGGCCTTGACCGGCACGGCGGCGTCGGCGACGACCGTCCCGGTGACCGTGACGGTGTTCTGCACCGTGCCGAGCGCGGCCGGGACCACGGGGCTCTCCAGCTCCACCGGGGGTGGCGACCCGGCGGCGCTGGACGCGGTGTCGCCGCCGCCGGAGCCGCGGAACGCCAGCACGACCAGGGCCACGGCGATCACCACCCAGACCAGGAGACGGAGTCCGGGGAAGACCACGGAACGGAGGACCCTCATGGCAGCTCGTCTCGTCGGCGGGGGGTGCTGCGGAGCAAGCTAGCGCGCCCGACCCGGCATGTGGCCCTCCCGAGGGTCGATACGGAGCCGTGTCGACGTCATCCCCCGGATGGGCGCCCCCAGACGCTGACCAGGGCCGACGGGTACACCGGGTCCTCGGTGTGGTCGGTGTGACCGCGCCGGCCGGGCCAGGGTCGACGCTGCGGGTCCAACAGGGCGGGGTCGGGCAACCGCCACTCCGGGCCGCAGCGCCGCTCCCTTTGGGGTCCGACGACGTCCGGGCCGGTCTCCTCGCCCGTGGCGGTCAGCCGGGTGGACGTGAGCCGGGTCGAGGTGAGCGGGCCGTCGTCCGGGCTGCGGTCCCAGCTGAGCACTGCGCCGCCGAAGGGGTCGGTGTCCCGGAACAGGGACCGCCACCGGCCGGGCAGTTCCCGCAGCGCCCACCGCAGCAGCTCCACCGGAACGGCCCGGGGGAAGGTGCGGGCGTAGGCCAGCTGCAGCTGGGAGGCGTGCGTGAGCAGCGCGACCCGGGGGCGCAGCTCGGGCGGCAGGTGCAGGACGGCGGCCAGGCAGATCAGGCTGCCCTGGCTGTAGCCGACCAGCGTCACCCGCGCGGCCCCGCCGTGGGTCAGCAGCCAGACCACCCGGCCGGCGACGTCGGTGACGGCCCGCTGGGAGTACGGCGGGGGGACGACCGGGTGCACCTCACGGGGCCAGAAGGCGACGACGTCCCACAGCACGTTGACCCCGCGGCGCACGCCGGGGTGCAGCACCGCGCCCCGGCCGGCCAGCAGCAGGCCGACGGCGAAGCCGACCAGCGCCACGGTGCCGACGGCGACCAGCGCTGCGCCCGGAGCCTCGGGGACCGGGAGGCGCAGGCCGAGCGACCCGGCCAGCAGCACCAGCGCGGCCAGCTGGCCCAGGACGGCGGCCCCCACCAGCAGGCCCGGCACCCGCCGGCGCAGCCCGGCCGTCCAGAGCCCGGCGGCGGCCGAGCGCACCACCCCGGCGTCGGTGCCGGCGGGGTACCCGGCGGCCGCCCGGGCGCGCAGCCGCGGCAGGAGGCGCACCCGGCCCAGGAGCGCCACGACGACCGCGGCGGCGAGCAGCGCCGTGGCGACACCCCAGCCGGCCGCGACGGCGCGGTAGACCCCGGAGACGTCGCCGCCCAGCACCCGGCGGGTCGCCCAGACCAGCCCGGCGGTGAAGCCCAGCCCGAGCGCGGCGCCCACCGAGGCCACCACCCAGGCGACCAGCCCGCCGGCCAGCGGCCGGAAGGCCCGGGGGACGACGTCGGTGCCCGAGCGGCCCACCGCCACGGCGACCAGCAGCACGCCCAGCGTCGCGGTCCCCGTCCAGACCAGCAGCTCCAGGACCCCGGTCAGCGCGGGCAGCGCGCCCGGCACGCCACGCACCAGCAACGCCGTCCAGCTGCCGGCCAGCAGCGCCGACGCACCCCCGAGGACGACCCAGGCCAGGGCGCCCGCGGCCCGCCGGCCCTGCTCGGGTGCCCGACCGCGGCGCCACCAGCGGGCTGGCGCGCGGGGGTCCCCGAGGGCCAGCAGCAGGCCGGCCAGCGCTGCCGCACCGGCCAGCGGGACCCACCCCACCCCGATCGCGACCGCCGCCGGGGCAGCCGGGACCAGCAGCCCGGTGGCCACGTGCAGCCGGCGGAGGACGGGGACGTCCGGGTCACCGGTGTAGAACGCCGGGTCGGCCAGGACCGTCCGCGGTGGGTCCACCGGCGGGGGCGCGCGCTCACCCGGTGGGGCCGCCGGCACCCGGCCCCGGCCCAGCAGGGCCACGACCGTCAGACCGGTCAGCACCGCGACCAGCCCGGTCAGCACGGCCCAGGGCCCGCCCCCGCGCTGCACCGCGGCCAGGTCCACCAGCACGGTGGTGAGCCCGAGGGCGAAGGTGGCCGTCAGCACGGCGCCCAGCAGCCGCAGGGCGGCCAGCGCGAGCGTCCGGGCCGGCCCGGACCGGCCGGCGGGCAGCGCCTGGGCCGCCAGGTTGACCAGGCCGAAGGGCAGCAGCAGGAACCACAGGCCCTGCCGCCAGCTGCCGGAGGTGAACAGCCCCCAGTGGTAGCCCTCGAGCCCGCCGTCGACCGCGTCGGCGGGCCGGAAGAACCTGCCCAGGGAGTCCCCCGCGACCTGGACGACCGCCGGGACGCCGAGCACCGACTCCGGCGGGCTGCCGCTGACCCCGTGCACCCGCAGCTCGACGGTGCCTCCGGTCACCTCACCGTCGGAGGGGGGTTCAGCAGGGTGCACACGGGCATGATCGACCCGCCCACCGACAGAACCGTCGCCACCCGCTCGACACCCCGCCCCAGGAGGCACCCCGCATGTCGGACCAGCCCACCGAGTTCGCCGTCTGGGCGCCCGTCCCCGAGCGGGTGCGCCTCCAGCTGGGTGCCGGTGACGCCGCGCAGGTGCACGACATGACCCGCGACGACGAGGGCTGGTGGCGGGCCACCGTGCCCGCGCCGGCCGAGGCTGACTACGGCTTCCTGCTCGACGACACCACCCCGGCCCGCCCGGACCCCCGCGCCCGCCGCCAGCCCGACGGCGTGCACGGGCTGTCCCGCCGCTTCGACCCCACCGCGTACCGCTGGGTCGACCGGAACTGGACCGGGCGCCCCCTGGCCGGTGGCGTCGTCTACGAGCTGCACGTGGGCACCTTCACCGCGGAAGGCACCTTCGACGCGGCGATCACCCGGCTGGACCACCTCGTGGAGCTGGGCGTCAGCTTCGTCGAGCTGCTCCCGGTCAACGGCTTCAACGGCACGCACAACTGGGGTTACGACGGCGTCGCCTGGTACGCGGTCCAGGAGACCTACGGCGGCCCGGCCGGCTACCAGCGCTTCGTCGACGCCTGCCACCAGCGGGGCCTGGCCGTCATCCAGGACGTCGTCTACAACCACCTGGGGCCCTCGGGGAACTACCTGCCCGAGTTCTTCCCGGTCTTCATCGAGGGCGGGGCGAACACCTGGGGCGAGTCGGTCAACCTGTCCGGCCCGGACTCCGACGGCGTCCGCCGCTACGTCCTGGACAACGTGCTGATGTGGCTGCGCGACATGCACGTCGACGGGCTCCGCCTGGACGCCGTCCACGCGCTGGTCGACGAGCGGGCCACCCACCTGCTGGAGGAGATGGCCGCCGAGGTCGACGCGCTCAGCGTCGCCGAGGGCCGCCCGCTGACCCTCATCGCGGAGAGCGACCTCAACGACCCGCGGATGGTCACCCCCCGGGTCGCCGGCGGCACCGGGCTCACCGCCCAGTGGTCCGACGACTTCCACCACTCGCTGCACGCGGTGCTCACCGGTGAGGGCCAGGGCTACTACCGGGACTTCGCCGAGGGCGGCCTGTCCGGGCTGGCCAAGGTGCTCACCGGCGCGTTCTTCCACGACGGCACCTGGTCCTCCTTCCGCCGCCGGCACCACGGCCGCCCGGTCGACACCCAGGCGCTGCCGGGCTGGAAGTTCCTGGCCTACCTGCAGGACCACGACCAGATCGGCAACCGCGCCGTCGGTGACCGCATCTCGGCGTCGCTGTCCCCCGGCCTGCTCGCCGTGGGCGCCACCATCACGCTGACCAGCCCGTTCACCCCGATGCTCTTCATGGGCGAGGAGTGGGGTGCGACCACGCCGTGGCAGTTCTTCACCAGCCACCCCGAGCCCGAGCTGGGCAGGGCCACGGCCGAGGGCCGGATCGGGGAGTTCGCCGAGCACGGCTGGGACGCCGACGTCGTGCCCGACCCGCAGGAGCACGACACGTTCCTGCGCTCCAAGCTGGACTGGTCGCAGCTGGAGCAGGGTCCGCACGCCGACCTGCTGGCGGTGCACACCGCGCTGCTGGCGCTGCGCTCCGCGCACCCGGACCTGGTCGACCCCGACCTCACCCGGGTCGCGGTCAGCTGGGACGACGCCGACCGCTGGATGGTCGTGCACCGCGGCTCGCTGCGGGTCGTGGTGAACCTGGCCGACTCCCCGCGGGAGATCGACCTGGACGTCGAGGCCACCCAGGTGCTCTTCGCGACCGGCGAGCTGCCCACCCTGGACGGCGAGACCGTCACCCTGCCGCCGGAGTCCGCGGCCGTGCTGGCCACCCGCTGATGCGCGGGCTGCTGCCCCCGACGGAGTCCTGGCTGGACGACCAGGGCCTCGCCGAGGCCTACCGCCCCCCGGCCGGGCGGCACGTGCGGGCCAACTTCGTCGCGGCGCTGGACGGTGCCACCAGCGTCGACGGGAAGTCCGCGGGGCTGGGCTCGGACGGTGACAAGCAGGTGTTCCGGGTGCTGCGCGCCTGGGCCGACGCCGTGCTCGTCGGCCACGGGACGTCCTCGGCGGAGGGCTACAAGCCGCTGACCGCCGACTCCCCCGTCGGTCGCATCCGGGCCGAGCTGGACCGCCCGCCGACCGCACCGGTGGTCGTGGTCAGCAAGCGGGCCTCCCTCGCGCTGGACGACCCGCTGGTCACCGACCCCGTCTCCCCCACGTACCTGGTGACCTGCGGGTCAGCCGACGCCGGCCGCCGCGAGGAGCTCGCGGCGGCCGGGGTGCGGGTGCTGGTGTGCGGGGACGACGACGTCGACCTGCCGGCCGCCCTGGACCGGCTGGCCCAGGACGGCCTGGAGCACGTCCTCTGTGAGGGCGGGCCCTCGCTGTTCCGCGCCGCCGTCGCCGCCGGCGTGGTGGACGAGCTGTGCCTGACCATCGCCCCCGTGCTGGCCGGCGGCGCGCCGGGCGTGCTCGGGGACGCCGGGCTGGACGACCCCGCCTCCGCCCGGCTGGTGCAGCTGCTGGAGGAGGACGGGGTGCTGTTCAGCCGGTACGCGTTGAGCTGATCGCCATGGCCACGCGGTCTTCTGTCAGGCCGACTGCGTCACCGACGTCAAGGTCCACTCGAACTGGATCTTGACGGAGTCGCTCTGCACGATGTTGTTGTTCGGCAGGTCCTGGAGGGCCAATGTCAAGACCGAGCAAGCGGTCCTGCCAGCCTGCAGCGGGATCTTGCCGCCCGCGAGGTTCGGCTGCAGGACTTCGGAGAAGGGCCGGTCAGAGGCGTACGGAGCCGGGAGGTCGGCGTCTTCGTCGCACACATCCCCTTCCTCCAAGACCCCGTAGGACGAAGTGACCAGCAGCTGGGACACGAGCTCTCCCTGCCCCGGGCCGCAGGTCGTGTCCACGAGGGCTTCCGGGCCCATGCAGAGGTTGTCGTCCTGGCTCACGGCCGTCAGGTAGCCGTAGAGCGACCCGTCGACCGAGCCGCCGTTCGTGACGGGGGTTGCGAACGTGACGCTCTCCCCCGGGGCGAGCGCCATGACGTCCAGCGCCTCCGTCGTGGCAGCCGGCTCGTCCGCCACCAGGACGAGAGTGCCAGCCGATGCAGCGTCTGACGTGACGGTGTCACCGTCCGTGAACGCGGCGAACGTGCCACTGGCACCGAAGGCGAGCAGCGCGGCGCCACCCATGGCGGCCGAGGCGAGGACGATCTTCTTCACGGTGTGTCTCCTGACGTGTTCGTCGCTCCGCGACGCTCTCTCGCCGGGCCCCTGCTCGGCGAACGACACGAGGTTCGCCGTCCGCACAGGCACCGCACATCGTCAGTTCTGTTGAACGTCCGACCACCCCGTCGCAAGCCGTCACGGAACGGTCCGGTTCCGTGACTCTGGGGTCATGGACTGTCCCCCGATCGTGTGATGTCGTCGTCCTCGACCACGGGGGGTCGATCGATGCGGGGAAGTCGGGGGACGCGCACCGGAGCGGGTCCGGGACGGTCGTCAGCGCGGCGCAGGTGGCTGTCCGAGCACGGCGGGCGGCTGCTGTCCGGGCCGGGCGGCGCGTTGCTGGCACTCGCCGCGGTGGTCCTGGTGGTGGCCCCGCCGGGCGACCGGCACCAGCTGCTGGTGGTCGCCACCGCGATCGCCTTCCTGGCCGCCGGCGCGGCCCACCTGCTCCGCGGGCGGCTGACCGGCAGCTCCGGCAGCAGCCAGATCGGCCTGGCCCTGGCTGCCCTGGGGCTGCACCTACCGGCCGGGTTCGCCGTCCGGGTGCTGCTGGACGAGGACGGCGCGGTCCTGGCCCAGGCGGCGGAGACCGCCGTCATCGCCGCGGCCGCGGTCTGGGCGCTGCGGGCCCTGGTCCCCAGGGTCCCCCGCCCGGTCCGGCACGCCCTGGTCGGCGGTGTCACGGCCGTGGCCGTCGTGCTGACCGGGCTGCTCGCCTCGGCCGACCCCGCGACGGTCACCCGGTCGCTGGCCGCCGGCTCGCTCGGTGCGGCGCTGCTGTGGACCGCCGTCGCGGTCGCCGCCGGTCGGGTGGACCCCCTCGGCGACAGCGGCCGCGCCTACTCCCAGGCCATCGCCGTCGTGGCCGCCGCGGTGGCCGTGGGCACCGCCGGCACCGGGGTGTCGGCCCTGGTGGCCACCGGGCCCGTCGTCGCCGGGCTGGTGGACCTGCTCCTGCTGAGCGCCGCACTGGTGGCCGCGACCGGCGCGGTCCGCCGGATCACCGACTCCCTGGACGGCCAGGAGCGCTACGTGGCCGCGCTGATCGAGCAGCTGGCCCACCACGAGCTGCTGCTGCAGCAGACCCGCGGCTGCCTGCACGACGCCCGCGCGGCGCTCGCCGGCATCCAGGCCGGCACCTCCGCCTCGCACCACCCCGCGGTCCGCTCGGATCCCCGCCGTCGTCAGCAGCTGGAGCGGGCCACGGCCACCGAGATGAGCCGGCTGCAGCGCCTGCTGCGGATGCCCGAGCGCACCCCCACGGTCACCGAGGTCGACCTCGACGTCCTGCTGGACAGCCTGGTCGCCGTGCACCACGAGCGGGGCCTCCGCGTCCGCTGGGCCGGCACCGGCGGTCCGCCCGTCCGGGCCGACGGGGACGCCGTCGCGGTCATCGTGGGCAACCTGCTGGGCAACGCCCTCGTGCACGCGCCCGGGGCGCTCGTCGAGGTGCAGGCGGTGGTCGGGACGGACCTGGTGATCACCGTCCGCGACGACGGTCCCGGGCTCACCGACCTGCAGCGGCTGGGTGTCTTCGAGGCCGGCGCCCGCCGCGACGGCAGCCCCGGGGAGGGCATCGGGCTGGCCCTGTCCCGCGACCTGGCCCGCCGGCACGGCGGTGACCTGGTGGCCCGGCCGGCCACCACGGGTGCCGTCTTCCGGCTGACCCTCCCGCTGCACCCGACCGCCGCCCCCGTCGACCAGCTCCCGGGCACAGGCGTCCTCGACGGGCTGCCCGGACTGCGGCTCGCCGGGTGAGCCGGCCGGTCCTCGTGGTCGACGACCACGTGCTCTTCGCCCAGTCCATCGCCCTCGCGCTCGAGGCGCTCGGCTCCCGCGTCGTCCTGGTGGCCCCGGACTCGGCCGGTGCGGTCCTGGACGCCTGCCGGGACGCCGCGCCCGCCACCGTCCTGCTCGACCTGCGGCTGGGGCCGGCCGTCGACGGGACCGCCCTGCACGGGCTGGACCTCGTCGCCGACGTCGTGGCCACCGGGTGCCGCGTCGTCGTCCTCACCGGCGAGCAGGGGGACGACGTGTGGGGCACCGCGGTCGAACGCGGCGCCACCGCCGTCCTGCCCAAGGACGTCGACCTGACCGTGCTCGCCGAGACCGTCCGCCGGGTCCAGGCCGGCGAGGACGTCCTGGACGTCGGGCGCCGGCACGAGCTCCTGGCCGCAGCCCGGCGGGCCCGCGGGGAGCGGACGGCACGGCTGGCGGCCTTCGAGCAGCTCAGCCCGCGGGAGTCCCAGGTGCTGCGACTGCTCGCCTCGGGGCTGGCGGCCGCCGGGATCGCGACGGCGGCGCACGTCAGCGAGGCGACGGTGCGCACCCAGATCCGGGCCGTGCTGAGCAAGCTGGGGGTGCAGTCGCAGCTGCAGGCCGTGGCGCTGGCCCGCCGGGCCGGCTGGCTGGACCTGGTGGACTGACCGGCCCGTCGGGGGGTTCAGGCCCCGGCGTCGGGCTGGCTGGGCCCGGGCGCCGGGTCGGCGTCCGGCAGGGGCGCGGCGGGCTCGGGCGCAGCGGGCTCGGACTCCGCGGTCGGCGGCTCCAGCACGGGGGTGGGGACGCTCCCCGACCCGGGCGCCGGCGGTGCGGGCGTCACCGCCGGGGACGTCGTGCTGCCCGACGGCGTCGCGGCGGGCCCGCTGCCCGCCGACGTCGACGGAGCCGCCGCGGACGGGACTGTCGCTGCGACGCCCGGGGTCGCTCGCTCCGCCGCCGGCGCGCCCTCGGCGGGCGCCTCGGACACCGCCTCGACGGGGGCGGCGTCCGCCGCGGGGCCCTCCAGCCGCAGCGGGACGTCCACCTGGTCGCTGAAACCGCCGTCGACCTGCTGCAGCGTGAGGCGCAGCGTGCCCGCCCACGGTGTGGTCACCTCGCCGTGCCGCCAGCGGAGGTCGATCCCCAGGCCCGTCACCGGGGTGGTCCCGGTGGCGACCTCCTGGTCGCCGCCGCACACCTCGAGGAACTGCTGGCCGGTGGTGCCGGCCTCCAGCGAGAGCTCCTGGCCGTCCTCCCCGCACTCCACCTGCGCGCCGTCGGCGTCCAGCACCTCGGCGTCGAGCACCCACGGCAGCGCCCCGGCGGTGCTCACCGTGAGCAGCGCCGTCGACCGGCGGGTCAGCGTCACACCGTCCGGCGACGCCGGCGGGGTCACGGTCAGGGACAGCGAGCCGGCACCGGCCGTCGCGGTGACGCTCGTCCGGTCGCTGAGCAGAGCGAAGGTGGCGTCCGGCTGGTCGACCGGGGTGAGGAGCAGCCCGCCGACGAGCCCGGCGGCCACCAGCAGCCCCACCGTGACGCCGGTCCGGGTCCGGGTCCGGGTCCGGGTCATGCCGGCTCCTCCCGACGGCGACGGCGGAGCAGGACGAGGAGGACCCACAGGAGCAGGGTGAGTCCGAGCAGCAGCGCCCCCAGGGCGAAGGGGTCCTCCAGCAGGGTCTGGGCCGACTCGGCCTCGACCGACGCACCGTCGGCGCCGACCTCGACGTCCGCGGTCGCGGACCCGACCCCCACGCCGTCCGCGACCGCGGTGGCGACGCGCTCCCCCGCCCCGACCGGCCCGTCCACGGCACCGGCCGCGCCCCGACCCGACGTCGCCTGCCCCGTGGACCCCGGGCC
>NZ_CEEDOS010000034.1:0-55019 GCF_979256525.1 Klenkia sp. AC732
GGTGGTGACCTGCTCCGGGGCGGGAGCGGGGGCGGGACTGGTGCTGCGCGGGGGCACGCGTCTCCCTCGGGTGGTGCTGCTGGGTGTCGGCTGAGCCTACTCGGGGTCCTTACCTCGGCTACGCGCTTTTCGTTCCCCGCGCCCGGCGCCGACCGACCCGGTAGAACGGGCTGGTGAGCGACTCCCCCGCACCCCTGTCCCGGACCGAGCGCGCCGCGCTCGCCGACCTGCTCACCGAGCTGGGCCCCGACCGACCCACCTGCTGCGAGGGCTGGACGACCGCCGACCTGGCCACCCACCTCGTCATCCGGGACCGGCGTCCCGACACCGCCCCCGGCGCCGTCCTCGGCGGGCCGTTCGGTCGCTGGACCGAGCGGGTCGCGGCCCGCACGAAGCTGGAGACGCCGTGGCCGGAGCTGCTGGAGAAGCTGCGCAGCGGCCCGCCGGCCCTGCTGCCGACGGCGTGGGGCCCGGTCGACGCGGTGCTCAACACCGCCGAGATGACGGTCCACCACGAGGACGTCCGACGGGCCCAGCCCGACTGGACCCCGCGCGCCCTGCCCCGCTCGGCGCAGGACGTCCTGTGGGGCCAGGTCGGCTTCATGGCCCGGACCCGCTCCCACGAGGGCGGTCTCGAACTGCGCCGCAGCGACACCGGGGCGTCCAGGACCGTGCGGTCGGGGCAGCCGCTGACCACGGTGACCGGCGAGCCGCTGGAGCTGCTGCTGTGGGCCGGTGGCCGGGATGCCGTGGCGCGGGTGGAGGTCACCCGGGCCTGAACGGGCACCCCGGTCCTCGGGTGTCGGGTCGTCCTGTCGAGGTGTCGACGTGTTGACCCGGCGCCGGGTTCAGTCGCGCAGCGGCCGGTCGGCCTCGTGCCGGATCGGGACGCCGGCGGCATCGAGGGCCTGCTTGACGTCGCCGATCCGCATGTCGCCGAAGTGGAAGACGCTGGCGGCCAGCACCGCGTCGGCGCCGGCCTCCACGGCCGGGGCGAAGTGGTCGACCGAGCCTGCTCCCCCGCTGGCGATGACCGGCACGGTCACCTCACGGCGGACCGCCCTGATCAGCTCGGTGTCGAAGCCGGCGCGGGTGCCGTCGGCGTCCATCGAGTTGAGCAGCACCTCACCGACCCCCAGCCGAGCGGCCTCGACGACCCACTCGACGGCGTCCCGGCCGGTGCCGCGGCGCCCGCCGTGGGTGGTGATCTCGAAGCCGGAGTCGGTGACCGCGCCGTCCTGGCACCGGCGGGCGTCCAACGAGAGCACCAGCACCTGGTTGCCGTAGCGGTCGGCGATCTCGCTGATCAGCTCCGGCCGGGCGACGGCGGCGGTGTTGACCGCGACCTTGTCCGCGCCGGCCCGCAGCAGCTTGTCCACGTCGTCGGGGCTGCGCACGCCACCGCCGACGGTGAGCGGGATGAAGACGCTCTCGGCGGTCCGGCGCACCACGTCGTAGGTGGTGGCCCGGTCCCCCGAGGAGGCGGTGATGTCCAGGAAGGTCAGCTCGTCGGCGCCCTCGGCGTCGTAGACCCGGGCCATCTCCACCGGGTCGCCGGCGTCGCGCAGGTCGACGAAGTTCACGCCCTTGACCACCCGGCCGGCGTCGACGTCCAGGCACGGGATGACCCGCACGGCCAGGCTCACGGGGCCACCCAGGCGTCCGCCTCGACCTCGACGAGCATCGCCGGGTCGATCAGCGCGCTGACCTCCACCATCGCGGTGGCCGGCCGGGCGGCGCCGAAGAACTCCCCGTGCACCCGTCCGACCTCCCCCCACTGCGCGATGTCGGTGACGTACAGCCTCGTGCGGACCACGTCGGCCGCGCTCGCACCGACCCGCTCCAGGGCGGCCACCACGTTGGCCAGCGCCTGCCGGGTCTGCTCGGCGGCCCCGCCCTCGACCAGGACGCCGTCCCGGGTGCCGGTGGTGCCGCTGACCCACACCAGCTCGCCGGCCCGGACCACGCGGGAGTAGCCGACGACGTCCTCCCACGGGCTGCCGGAGCCCAGCCGCTGCACGCTCACGCCGGTGCGACCTCGGCGGTCAGCGCGAGCGCCTCGGGCAGCGTGAACTGCCCCGCGTACAGGGCCTTGCCCACGATGGCGCCCTCGACGCCGATGTCGGCCAGCCCGGCCAGCGCGCGGATGTCGGCCAGCGAGGACACCCCACCGGAGGCGATCACCGGGCGGTCGGTGGCGGCGCAGACCTCGCGCAGCAGGTCCAGGTTCGGGCCCTTCAGCGTGCCGTCCTTGGTGATGTCGGTGACGACGTAGCGGGCGCAGCCCTCGGCGTCCAGGCGGGCGAGGGTCTCGTACAGCTCACCGCCCTCGCGGGTCCAGCCGCGGGCGGCCAGCCGGGTGCCGCGCACGTCGAGGCCGACGGCGATCCGGTCGCCGTGCTCGGCGATCGCCCGGGCGCACCACTCGGGGCTCTCCAGCGCGGCGGTGCCCAGGTTGACCCGGCGGCAGCCGGTGGCCAGCGCGGCCTCCAAGGAGGCGTCGTCGCGGATGCCGCCGGAGAGCTCCACGTCCACGTCGAGCTCGCCGACGACGCGGGCGAGCAGGTCGCGGTTGGAGCCGCGGCCGAAGGCGGCGTCCAGGTCGACCAGGTGCACCCACTGCGCACCGTCGCGCTGCCAGGTGCGGGCGGCCTCCAGCGGGTCGCCGTAGGAGGTCTCGCTGCCGGCCTCCCCCTGGACCAGACGGACGGCGAGGCCGTCGGCGACGTCGACGGCGGGCAGGAGCTGCAGCGTGGGCACGTGCACAGCCTAGGGAAGCCCTCCGACACGACTGTCGGACCTGTCGGGCAGGGTCCCGGGGTGTGGAGTTCAGCGAAGTCGTGCGCCGCCGCCGGATGGTCCGTGACTACGACCCGGACCGCCCGGTGCCGCCCGAGGTGCGGGACCGGCTGCTCGAACACGCGATCCGGGCGCCCAGTGCCGGGTTCAGCCAGGGCTGGGCCTTCCTGGTGCTGGAGAGCGCCGCCGAACGGGACGCCTTCTGGGCCGCGACCACCGGCGCCGGCACACCCGACGGCTGGCTGACCCGGATGCGCCGGGCCCCGCTGCTGGTGGTCCCGTTCAGCCACAAGGCCGCCTACCTGGACCGGTACGCCGAACCGGACAAGGGCTGGACCGACCGGGACGAGTCCCGCTGGCCGGTCCCGTACTGGGACGTGGACACCGGCATGGCCTCCCTGCTGATGCTGCTCACCGCGGTGGACGAGGGCCTGGGCGCCTGCTTCTTCGGGGTGCCGCCCGAGCGGGTCGCGGGCCTGCGGGCGGCGTTCGGCGTCCCGGACGCCCACTCCCCCGTCGGGTGCCTCTCCATCGGGTACCCCGGCCCCGACGACCGGCGCTCACCGTCACTGCGCCGGGGGCGGCGCGGGACCGACGAGGTCGTGCACCGCGGCCGCTGGTGAGCCGACCTGCGCACACTGGGCCGGTGGACAACGACGGGACGGGCAGCTCCGGCTGGACCCGCGCCCTGCCGGCCCGGGCCGGCCGGCGCACCAACCTGGCACTGCTGGGCCTGCTGCTGGTCGCCGGCGGCACCGGGGTGCTCGGCTTCGCCGTCGGGACGCCGACCGCCGGCCGGGTCACCGCCGTCGCGCACGGCGCCGCCGGGCTGGGCATGCTGCTGCTCCTGCCCTGGAAGACCGTCGTGGTCCGCCGCGCCCGGCGTCGTCCGGCGGTCCTGCGGGCCCCGTCGGCGGCCTGGTGGTTGACCGGTCTGGTCGCCGTGGTGCTGGTCAGCGGCGTGCTGCACTCCGCCGGCGCGGCCGGCATCTGGGCGACCTCGGGCACCCCGGTCGCCGCGTTGCAGGTGCACGTGGGCGCCACGATCGTGCTGGTCGTCGTCCTCGTGGCGCACGTGTGGGGCCGACACCAGCGCCCGCGCCCCACCGACCTGGACCGGCGGGTGTTGGTGCGCACCGGCGCCCTGGCTGCCGGGTCGCTGGCGCTGTGGGGCGCCGGCGAGGCGGTCTGGCGGGCCACCGGCACCCCGGGCGCTGACCGTCGGGGCACCGGCTCCCTGGAGCGCGGGACCGACGAGCCCACCGCCATGCCGGTCACCCAGTGGGCCAGCGACACCGTGCCGCAGTCGGTGGGCACGGACGTCCAGGTCGTCGCCGGTGGGCGCAGCGAGCGGGTCGCCGTCGCCGACCTCGCCGGGCAGGACACGGTTCGGGCCCTGCTGGACTGCACCGGCGGCTGGTACGCCACCCAGGACTGGGGCGGCACCACCCTGGCGCGGCTGTTCACCGACCGGTTCGGCGCCGACGTCCTCACCGACGCCGGCCACAGCATCGAGGTCACCTCGGTGACCGGCTACCGGCGGCGCATCCCGGTCCGGGACGCGACCACCACCCTGCTGGCCACCTCGGCCGCCGGTCGGCCGCTGTCGGTCGGGCACGGCGCCCCGGTCCGCCTGGTCGCCCCGGACCGGCGCGGCGTCTGGTGGGTCAAGTGGGTGACGAAGGTGGAGCTGGTCGAGTCCCCGTGGTGGCTGCAGCCCCCGTTCCCGCTGCAGTGAGGGCCGTCAGTCCACGGTGACGGTCGTGCCGACGACGAGCAGGTCCGAGGTGTGCGACCCGGCCACCCCGACGTCGTCGGGCCGGGCCACGAAGCCGGGCAGTTCGCCGATGCCGTCGCTGCCGTCGACGGCCCGCACCGTCACCGGGCCTGCACCGGTCACCCGGAGGACCACGTCCACGCCGTCGGCGGGCGGGGCGTGCACGGTGACCGTGAGGTGGTCGGCGCCCAGGGACTCCGCGGGGACGTCGCGGCCCTCGACGGCCGCGGCGTCCACCGAGGTGACCCCCGCCAGCCGGAGCACGACCAGCCGGGCGTCGCGCCGCGGGGCGATCCGAACGGTGACCTCGTCCCCGTCCCGCACGGCGGTGACCTCGGGCGCGGGCAGGTCCGCGGCCTGGGCGGGCCCGGTGGCCGCGCCCTCCGGCAGCACCGGGAACGCCTCTGCCAGGTCGGCCTGGCTCCCGTCCAGGTAGGCGCGCGTCCAGTCCTGCGGGCTCACCTCGGTGGACACCCACCAGGCCTGGCCGGTGTCGGCGTCCAGGGCGTACATCAGCTGCGTCGGGATCGGACGGGCGGCGTCGAACCGGTCGACGACCAGCCCGGTGACCACCAGCGCGACGGCCGCCACCAGGGCGGTCAGCGGCACCGGCAGACCGCGGCGCTCCCGGGGGAGGAGCAGCTCCAGCACCGGCAGCAGCGCCAGACCGAGCAGCACGGCGAACAACGCGGGCGCGCCGCCGGTGGCCAGGCCCAGCGCCGGGAAGAAGAGCACGACGGTGGGCGCGAGCACCAGCACCCCGACGGCGCCGCCGACCACGAGCGCGGGCAGCGCCAGCCGGGGGGCGAGCAGGGCGACCAAGCCGGCGACCGCGGCCGCCAGCGCGGGCACCGCGGCCAGGTAGGAGCCACCCGGGGCCAGCGCGGCCAGCACCAGGCCGAGCACGGCCAGCCAGACCAGGCCGCCCACCGCCAGCGTGACGGCGCCCAGCCGCCGGCGCAGCAGCACGTACCAGGTGAGCAGCACGGCCAGCACCAGCGCGACGACGCCGGCCCGGTACCAGCCCGGCTGCCACGGGTCGGTCATCCCGGCGTAGCCCGGCCGGACGGCGACCAGCAGGGCCCACAGCCCCTGTGCGGCCAGCGGGGCCAGCACCAGCGGGACCAGCCCGGCCGCGGCGCCCAGCAGCAGGCGCGGGGTGGTCGTCGTCCCCCGGCGGTGGGCGACCAGACCCAGCGCGAGGACGGCGACCGCCGCTCCCCCGGCCAGCGGCCACACCGACCAGCCGGGCAGGGACACCAGCTGCCCGAGCACCGGGAAGTAGGTGGCGTCCGACGCCGACGGCCGCCCCAGGTCGTCCAGGTCGGCGGCCCCCAGCGACCGGGCCAGGGCGAGGGTGTTGTCCCCCATCGCCTGCAGGCTGCCGGTGTCCATCGAGGCCGGGGTGTCCTGGGCGGTGTGGTAGGCCGCGGACCCGTCGATCCAGGCCGTGTTGAGCCCGGTGAACCGGCCGGCGTCCAGGAACGGGGAGAAGTCGGTGTCGTTGGGCAGCAGCCGGTAGACCTCGACGGCGAAGCTGGTCGCGACCGGGTGCACGGCGGTCTCGCCGTACACCCCGGCCAGCGCGCTGTTGCCCAGCGAGGTCTCGAAGGTGACGGGCGGGCCGCCGGTGCCGCGGGCCTCGTTGTTGAGCACCACCCCGCCGTCGCGGGCCAGCTCGTCCCGGGAGACGAAGGCCTCCGCGCCGCAGAGGCAGGCCTCCTCGGCATCGGTGAGGACCACGACCACGTCGTTGCGCAGCTGCGGGCCCTCGGTCAGCGCCCGGACGGTCTCCAGGATGCTGGAGACGCCGGCCGCGTCGTCGTTGCCGCCGGGGCCGGTCTCCACCGAGTCGTGGTGGGCGACCAGGAAGAGCCGGCCGGTGGGGTCGCTGCCGGGCAGCACCGCGACCACGTTGCGCACCCGCGCGGCCTCCACCTCGCCAGGCCCGTCGGGGTTCATCCCGATCGTGTCCTGCACCCGGACGTCGAGGCCCAGGTCGGTGAGGGTGTCCACCAGCCGCTCACGCACCCGGTCGTTGGCCGCGCTGCCGGTCACGTGGGTCTCGGCCGCGATCCACCGGACCTGCTCGAAGGCCCGGGCGGCGCTGAACCCCGTCGCCGGGGCGTCCGCCGGCTCGGGGTCCGGCGGTTGCACCGACAGCACGCCGAGCAGGGTGAGCGCGGACAGCAGCAGGACGGCGAGGAGCCCCGCCGGCCGCGAGCCGGTCAGGCCGTCGGGACGCACGGGACCTCCGGGGACGTGGTGGTGGTGCGGGTCACCCTAGGGCCCGCGCCGCCGCCGCCGTCCCGTGCTCAGACGGTGGCGAGCCAGTTGGTCAGCAGCGCGGCGCCGGCGTCCCCGGACTTCTCCGGGTGGAACTGGGTGGCGCTGAGCGCGCCGTTCTCGACCCCGGCGACGAACCGGTCGCCGTGCTCGGCCCAGGTGACCGCCGGCGGGGTCAGCGGCCCGGTGTCGGCGTGCTCCAGCGGGAACTCCCGGACGCCGTAGGAGTGCACGAAGTAGAAGCGCTGGTCCTCGATGCCGGCGAACAGCCGGGTGCCCGCGGGGGCCTGCACGGTGTTCCAGCCCATGTGCGGCAGCACCGGGGCCTGCAGTGCCTCGACGACCCCGGGCCACTCGGCGCAGCCCTCGGTGTCCTGGCCGTGCTCGACGCCGCGCTCGAAGAGCACCTGCATGCCCACGCAGATGCCCAGCACCGGTCGGCCGCCGGCCAGCCGCTTGCCGATGACCTTGGGGCCGTCCACGGCGCGGAGCCCGGCCATGCAGGCGGCGTAGGCGCCCACCCCGGGGACGACGAGACCGTCGGCCTCCATCGCGGCGTGCGGGTCCGCGGTCACCGTCACGTCGGCACCCACCCGGGCGAGCGCGCGTTCGGCCGAGCGCAGGTTGCCCGATCCGTAGTCCAGGACGACGACCTTCTTCACCCCTCCCACGCTACCCAGCCCGCGCCACCGGCCGCGCTCACGCCCAGGGCAGCACGGTCAGGGCGGGCCACTCCGCCTGCCAGCGGGCGGCCTTGGCCTCGTAGACGTGCCGGGCCGCCGGGCTCCCCGGGTTCGGCCGGACGACGAGGCCGAGGAGGTCGGCGAGGCCGTGCGGCGCGTACACCTCGCGGGTCGACACCGAGACCCCCACGCAGCAGCAGACCGCGGCGAAGTGGTCGATGGCGTCCCGGCAGTCGGTGAACGGCCGCGGGGCCGGGGCGTCGAAGTGGTCGGCGTACCAGAGGTGCACCCGGGCCTCGTTGCGCACCTCGACGGGCACCGGGCTGCCGGCGAACACCGTGGCGGTCCGCCGGATGACCGCGTCCTCGGCCTCCCAGGAGAGGTCGGGGTCGAAGTAGAAGAGGTCGGCGTCGCGGACGCCGGCGCCGGGCGGTCGGCCGGCCAGCCCGTTCCAGGCCGCCTGGAAGAGCACCCCGGCGGTCAGCCAGGCGTCGGGCAGCTCCAGCTCGCCCGCCCGGTCCAGCACCGAGGCGACGGTCGGGTCGGCCAGCACGAGGTCCAGGAACCGCCGCTCGTCCGACACCCTCCCCTCACGTGAGGGTAGGGTCCGCCTCGACTCGGCCCCGCGACTGCGCGGTGCGGCCCACTCCCCCAGCTCCACGACCGGAACGGTGCCATGACCACCACTGCCCTGCGCCCTGCCCGCACCCCGGGCTGGCTCGCCGCCCTCAAGGACCCCCGCCAGCTGCGCATCGAGGTGCTCGCGGGCCTCGTCGTGGCCCTCGCCCTCATCCCCGAGGCGATCAGCTTCTCCATCATCGCCGGCGTCGACCCCCGCGTCGGGCTGTTCGCCAGCTTCACCATGGCCGTCACCATCGCCGTCGTCGGCGGGCGCCCGGCCATGGTCTCCGCGGCCACCGGCGCCATCGCGCTGGTCATCGCCCCACTGGTCGCCGAGCACGGCCTGCAGTACCTGATCGCCGCCGTGCTGCTGGGCGGGGTGCTCCAGGTGGTGCTCGGCCTGATCGGCGTCGCCCGGCTCATGCGCTTCGTCCCGCGCAGCGTGATGGTCGGCTTCGTCAACGCCCTGGCGATCCTGATCTTCGCCGCCCAGGTGCCGCAGCTGGTCGACGTCCCGTGGTTGGTCTACCCGATGGCCGCGGTCGGACTCGTGATCATCTTCGGGTTGCCGCGGCTGACCACCGTCGTCCCGGCCCCGCTGGTCGCCATCGTGGTGCTCACCGCCGCCGCGGTCGCCGCCGGCATCGACGTCCCCACGGTCGGGGACCAGGGCGAGCTGCCCACCAGCCTGCCCGGCCTGCTGCTGCCCGACGTGCCGTTCTCCTTCGAGACGCTGTCGATCATCGCCCCGTACGCGCTGGGCATCGCCCTGGTCGGGCTGATGGAGTCGCTGATGACCGCCAAGCTCGTCGACGAGATCACCGACACCCCCTCCTCCAAGACCCGCGAGTCGGTCGGCCAGGGCATCGCCAACCTCGTCACCGGCTTCTCCGGCGGCATGGGCGGCTGCGCCATGATCGGCCAGACCATGATCAACGTCCGCTCCGGCGCACGGACCCGGGTCTCCACGTTCCTGGCCGGGGTGTTCCTGCTGGTCCTGGTCCTCGTCCTCGGCGACCTCGTCGCGGTGATCCCGATGGCCGCCCTGGTCGCCGTCATGGTCTTCGTCTCCATCGCGACCTTCGACTGGCACAGCCTGCGCACCATCCACCGCATGCCCCGCAGCGAGACCGCGGTGATGCTGGTGACCGTCGCCGTCGTGCTGGCCACCGACAACCTGGCCATCGGCGTCGGCGTCGGCGTGCTCACCGCCTGCGTCCTCTTCGCCCGCCGGGTCGCGCACCTGGTCACCGTCACCGGTGGGGACGTCGTCGACGGCGCACGCACCTACGTCGTCCGCGGGGCGCTCTTCTTCGCCTCCACCAACGACCTGGTCGGCCAGTTCGACTACGCCTCCGACCCCGCCCGCGTCGTCGTCGACCTCACCGGCGCCCACGTGTGGGACGCCTCCAGCGTCGCCGTCCTCGATGCGATCGAGCACAAGTACGCCACCCGCGGGACGACGGTGGAGATCGTCGGGCTCACCGACGAGACCGGGCACTACCACCAGCGGCTGGCTGGCCGGCTGGGCGGCGGGCACTGATGCGCGAGCCGGGCACCATGCAGATCGGCGAGGTCGCCGAGCGGATCGGGCTGTCGCTGCGGACCATCCGCCACTACGAGGAGGTCGGCCTCGCCGTCCCCTCGGCCCGCTCGGACGGCGGCTTCCGGCTGTACGTCGAGACCGACGTCGAGCGGCTGCGGGTGATCATGCAGATGAAGCCGCTGGGGTTCTCCCTGGAGGAGATGCGTGAGCTGCTGGAGGTGCTGGACGCCGGCGGCCCACCCGACCGGCTGGCCGCCTTCCGGGAGGCCGCGGCCGAGCGGGTCGCCGGCCTGCGCCGCCAGCTGGAGACCGCGGAGGCCTTCGCGAGCCGGCTCGGCGCTGCCCCTCAGTAGTAGCGCAGCACGCCCGAGGCGATGGCCAGCCCGGCCGCGACGAGCAGCACGACGACGACGGACCACTGTCCGCCCGTGCGGCCGTTCTCCGGGTCGTTGGCCTTGAACATCGACCAGGCGCCGCCCAGCAGGAAACAGCCGATGACGATCAGCCCGGAGGCGAAACCCACTTAGAGGGCGCCCTTGGTGCTGGGCACGTCGGTGACGCGGGGGTCCAGGGCCACCGCGGTGCGCAGCGCCCGGGCCAGGGCCTTGAACTGGCCCTCCACGATGTGGTGGGCGTCCCGGCCGGCGTAGAGCACCCGCACGTGCAGCGAGATGCGGGCGTTGAACGCGAAGCTCTCCAGCACGTGCTTGGTCAGCGACGTCGGGTAGTCCGGGCCGATCATCGGGGTCATGCCCTCGGGCTCGGCGTGCACGAAGTACGGCCGGCCTGACAGGTCGACGGCGGCCTGCACCAGCACCTCGTCCATCGGGATCGTGGCGTCGCCGTAGCGGGTGATGCCGCGCTTGTCCCCGAGCGCCTCGGCGAAGGCCTGACCCAGGGCGATGGCGACGTCCTCGACGGTGTGGTGGGCGTCGATGTGCAGGTCGCCGTCGGCACGGACCGTCAGGTCGATGCCGCTGTGCTTGGACAGCGCGGTGAGCATGTGGTCGTAGAAGCCGACACCGGTGGCGATGTCGCCCTTGCCGGTGCCGTCCAGGTCCACCTCGACCACGAGGGTCGTCTCTTTGGTGGTGCGCTCCACGCGCGCGGTGCGGGTCATGGTCGTCATCCTCCCAGGCCGTGCTCGGCGACGACCTCACCCAGGGCGGTGAGGAAGGCGTCGGTCTCCTCGGCGGTGCCGGCGGTCACCCGCAGCCAGCCGGGCAGCCCCACGTCGCGGACCAGCACCCCCCGGTCGAGCATCGACTGCCAGACGGCGGGGGCGTCCGGGAAGCCGCCGAAGAGCACGAAGTTGGCGTCGCTGGGCACGGTGGTCAGGCCCAGCCCCGGCATGGCCGCCACGATCCGGTCCCGCTCGTGCTTGACGGCGTCCACCGTGGCCAGCAGCTCGTCCGTGTGCGCCAGCGCGGCCCGCGCCGCAGCCTGGGTCAGGCTGGACAGGTGGTAGGGCAGCCGCACCAGCTGCAGCGCGTCGACGACCGCGGGGTCCGCGGCCAGGTAGCCCAGCCGCAGCCCGGCCATCCCGAACGCCTTGCTCATCGTGCGGCTGACGACCAGCCGGGGGCGGCCGGGCAGCAGGCTCAGCGCGGACGGCGTGCCCGGCCGGGCGAACTCGGCGTAGGCCTCGTCTACCACGAGCACGCCCTCGGTCACCTCGTACAGGGCGGTGACCGTGTCCAGCGCGACCGCGGTGCCGGTCGGGTTGTTCGGGCTGGTGACGAAGACGACGTCGGGCCGCACCTCGCGGACCTGCGCGACGGCCTCGTCGACGTCGATCGTGAAGTCCGCCCGGCGGTGCCCGTCGACCCAGGACCCGCCGGTGGAGGCGGTGATGAGCGGGTGCATCGAGTAGGACGGGGTGAAGCCCAGGGCCGTGCGGCCGGCGCCGCCGAAGGTCTGCAGCACCTGCTGCAGGATCTCGTTGGAGCCGTTGGCCGCCCACACCTGCGGGACCTCCACCGTCTCCCCCGACACCCGGGTCAGGTAGGTGGCCAGGTCGGTGCGCAGCGCGATCGCGTCCCGGTCGGGGTAGCGGTTGAGACCCAGCGCCGCCGTCCCCAGGGCCGCGCCGAGGTCGGCGAGCAGCCCGTCGGGCAGCGGGTGCGGGTTCTCGTTGGTGTTCAGCCGGTGCGCGGCCGGGACCTGCGGGGCGCCGTAGGGCGTCTTGCCGCGCAGCTCGGGCCGCAGCGGCAGGTCGTCGAGCGAGGTCACCGCTGCCGCACCGCCACCGCCGCGGCGTGCGCGGGCAGGTCCTCGGCGTGGGCGAGCACGTCGACGTGCGGGGCGATCTCGGCCAGCGCGGCCTCGTCGTACTCGATGAGGTGGATGCCGCGCAGGAAGGTCTGCACGGACAGCCCGCTGGAGTGCCGCGCGCACCCGCCGGTGGGCAGCACGTGGTTGGACCCGGCGGCGTAGTCACCCAGGCTCACCGGCGACCACGGGCCGACGAAGACCGCGCCGGCGTTGCGGACCCGCATCGCCACGGCCCGGGCGTCCCGGGTCTGGATCTCCAGGTGCTCGGCGGCGTAGGCGTCCACGACGGCCAGGCCGGCCTCCAGGTCGTCGACCAGGACGACGCCGGACTGGGCGCCGGCGAGGGCGGTGTCGATCCGGTCGGAGTGCTTGGTGGCCGCCACCTGACCGGGCACCAGCTCGAGCACGGCGTCGGCGAGGGCCTCGCTGGTGGTGACCAGCACGGCGCCGGCCAGCGGGTCGTGCTCGGCCTGGCTGATCAGGTCGGCGGCGACGTGCACCGGGTCGGCGGTGTCGTCGGCGAGGACCGCGACCTCGGTGGGGCCGGCCTCGCTGTCGATGCCGATCAGCCCGCGGAGCAGGCGCTTGGCGGCGGTGACGTAGACGTTGCCCGGGCCGGTGACCAGGTCGACCGGCTCGCAGGACCCGGCCCCGTAGCCGAAGACGGCGATCGCCTGGGCTCCACCGACGGCGTACACCTCGGTGACCCCCAGCAGCGCACACGCGGCCAGCACCCCGGCGTCGGGCAGCCCGCCGTTGTCGCGCTGGGGCGGGGTGGCCACCGCGATGGACTCGACGCCGGCGATCTGCGCGGGCACCACGTTCATCACCACGCTGGACAGCAGCGGCGCCAGCCCACCCGGGACGTACAGACCCACCCGGCGCACCGGGACCCAGCGCTCGGTCACCGTGCCGCCGGGGACGACGTCGGTGGTCACGTCGGTGCGGCGCTGGTCGGCGTGCACCTTGCGCACCCGCCGGACCGCCTCCTCCAGAGCCGCGCGCAGCGCCGGGTCGCAGGTGGCCAGGGCCTCGTCGAGGGCGGACTGCGGGACGGCGAAGTCCTCGGCGTCCACGCCGTCCAGGCGGGCGGTGATCTCCCGGACGGCGACGGCCCCACGCAGGCGGACGTCCTCGCACAGCGGGCGGACGGTGGCCAGCACGGCGTCGATGTCGGTCGCCGCGCGCGGCAGCAGACCACTGAGCTCACGCAGCCCCGGCAGGTCGGATCCACGCAGGTCGATGCGGGTGAGCACGGAGTTCTCCTCGGACGACGGACGGGACGTCCCAGGGTAGTTGCGCGCAGAGGCCGCCCACCGGCCGGTGCACCCGTAGGGTCTGCTCCCGTGGGCGAGCTGATCCCGTTGTTCCCGTTGAGCAGCCCCCTGTTCCCCGGCGTCGTGCTGCCGCTGCAGATCTTCGAACCGCGCTACCGCCGGCTGGTCGCCGACCTGGCGTCCTCCACGGACCCCCGGCGTCCGCGCTCCTTCGGCGTCGTCGCCATCAGGCAGGGCTGGGAGGTCGAACGCGTCGCGCCCGCCGAGGCGCTCTTCGACGTGGGCTGCACCGCCGTGCTGCGGGCGGTCACCCCGCAGGCAGACGGCGGCTACCGGATCGTCACGGTCGGCGCCGACCGGTTCCGGCTGCTGGACGTCGTGGTCGGGGACGACCCGCCCTACCTGCAGGCCGAGGTCGAGTGGCTGCAGGAGGAGGAGGCCGCCGAGGAGGCCGCCGGCGACGCCGACGGGCTCACCCCGCCGGACACCGCCTCCGACGAGGTCGTCAGCTCGGTGGCCCGCGGCTCCCTGTCGGTGCTGGTGCGCAGCGTCTCGGACCTGTTCGCCCGCTACGTGACCGAGGTCGCGGCGCTGCGCGGCGGGCTGGACGCCGACGACGAGGAGGACGCCGAGCTGCTGGCCGACCTGGGCCTGGACGGCGACGACGACCTCGGGCAGGCCGGCTCGGAGACCGCCGCACTGCTCCGCCAGGTCGGCGACGACGCCCGCGGGCTGTCCTACCTGGTGGCCTCGGCCGCGCTGCTGACCACCGAGGACCGCCAGTCGCTGCTGGCCGAGTCGGCCACCCGGCGCCGGCTGGCCGCGGAGTCCCGGCTGCTGCGCCGGGAGCTCACGATCCTGCGCGAGCTGGGCGCGGTGCCGGTGCCGCTGCAGCAGTTCGCCGGACCCCTGACCCCGAACTGAGCCGGGCGCCCGCCGTCTGATCCGCTCGGCACGGCGGACGGTCGCGCGGCGGTGTGGTGCCTGGTCGCGGCCCCGGTCAGCGGGGCTGGGTGGTCCCGCGCGGCGTGATCGGCCCTGGTGCTGTGGGCGGACCGCTTGTCCACGGCTGGTCACCGGTCACGTGGCCGCCGGACGACGAGGACGCGCCGGGGTACGACGGGGCGGCAGGGTCGGCCGGGTCGGCGCGGCCCAGGTCGTCGCGTGAGGTGAGCACGGTGGCGACCAGGTAGACCACGACCGCGGTGAACGGGCCCACGGCGAGCGCGGCCAGCGCGTTGAGGTCGACCGCGGTGGTCACGACGGTGCCCACGGTGGCCAGCTGGTCGGCGGTGGGCCCACGGCCCAGCAGCGCCCCCACCTGCCAGGCGGTGAGGGAGGCCAGCAGCATGCCGCCGGCCAGGCAGGACAGCAGCACCACCCCGCGCCGGGCGCGGAGGACGAACCAGCCGACGAGCCCGGCCAGGAGGCCGAGCCCGGCCAGCACCAGCACGTAGACGCCGTCGTCGCTCATGAACAGCTCGGGGCTGACCAGCCCGCCGCCGACGACCTCGACGCCGCCGTCGGTGGAGGTGACCCGGAAGTCCACCCGGGGCGCCAGCCACACCCAGACCAGCCCGGCGAGCGCGCCCAGCACCAGCAGCGCCAGGACCACCCGCAGCCCGACCGAGGCGTCGTCGCGGCTGCCGCGCAGGCCCGGCACCCCCACCGGCACGGCTGCCGGCGGTGTGACCGGGACCGGTGCGGCCGCGCCCGGACCGTCGGCGGACAGGCTCACAGCAGCGCCACGCTGGTGGGCCCGAGCAGTGCCTTGATGTCGCCCATCAACGCGGTGCTGGGGCGGACCCGCAGGCCCTCGGCCAGCCGCAGCACGGTCTCGCGCTGGCCGTTGACCAGCTTGAGCTGCACCTCCGTCGTCCCGGGGTGGCTGCCCAGCACCTCACGCAGCCGCTCGACCACCGGCGGGGTGCACCGGGCGGCGGGCATGGAGACCAGCACCGGCCCGCGCGGGCCCTCGGTCAGCTCGGGGACGGTCACCTCGGAGCCGAACAACGACGGGGTGTCGTCCCGGCGGGAGATGCGGCCCTTGACCACGACGATCTGGTCGCGGGCCACCTTGTCCTGCACCTCGACCCAGGTCTTGGGGAAGAAGAGCACCTCGATGCCGGCCTCGAGGTCCTCGATGGTGGCGATCGCCCAGGGCGCGCCCTGCTTGTTCGTCCGCGGCGACACCGCGGTGAGGATGCCGGCCACGGTGACGTTGGCGCCGTCCTCGACCCCGCCGGAGATGATCTCGGCCAGCGCGGTGTCCGCGTGGCTGGTGAGCACGTGCTCCACGCCGTGCAGCGGGTGGTCGGAGACGTAGAGGCCCAGCATGTCGCGCTCGAAGACCAGCCGCTCGGACTTGGACCAGTCCGCGGTCGGGATGGCGATGTCCAGGGCCGCGTTCAGCGGGTCGTCGGCGCCGAGGTCGCCGCCGCCGAAGAGGTCGAACTGCCCCTCGGCCTCCTTGCGCTTGAGGCCCATCGCGGAGTCCACGGCCTGCACGTGGATCGCCGCGATCCCCTGCCGGGAGTGGCCCAGGGAGTCGAAGGCGCCGGCCTTGGCCAGGGACTCGATGACCTTCTTGTTGCAGGCGACCGTGTCGATCTTGCGCATGAAGTCGGAGAAGTCGCGGAAGGCGCCCTTCTCCTCCCGGGCTCGGCGGATCGAGTCCACGACGTTGTGCCCGACGTTGCGCACCGAGGCCAGGCCGAAGCGCACGTCGTTGCCGACGGCGGTGAAGTCCCAGGAGGACTCGTTGACGTCGGGCGGGAGCACCTTGATGCCCATCCGGCGGCACTCGGCCAGGTACACCGGCCGGCGGTCCTTGTCGTCGCCCACGCTGGTCAGCAGCCCGGCCATGTACTCGGCGGGGTAGTTGGCCTTGAGGTAGGCCGTCCAGTAGGACACCAGCCCGTAGGCCGCGGAGTGCGCCTTGTTGAAGGCGTAGTCGGCGAAGGGGACCAGGATGTCCCACAGCGTCTTGACCGCCGCGGCGGAGTAGCCGTTGGCCTTCATGCCGGCCTCGAAGCCGACGTACTCGGCGTCCAGCACGGACTTCTTCTTCTTGCCCATCGCGCGGCGCAGCAGGTCGGCGGTACCCAGGGAGTACCCGGCGACCTTCTGCGCGATCGCCATGACCTGCTCCTGGTAGACGATCAGGCCGTAGGTCTGGCCGAGGATCTCCTCCAGGGACTCCGCGAGCTCCGGGTGGATCGGGACGATCTCCTGCTGGCCGTTCTTGCGCAGCGCGTAGTTGGTGTGCGAGTTGGCACCCATCGGGCCCGGTCGGTAGAGCGCACCGACCGCGGAGATGTCCTCGAAGTTGTCCGGGCGCATCAGCCGCAGCAGCGCCCGCATCGGGCCGCCGTCGAACTGGAAGACGCCCAGGGTGTCCCCGCGGGAGAGCAGGGCGTAGGTGTTCGGGTCGGTGAGGTCCTTGCTGATCTCGTCGAGGTCGACGGGGTCCTTGCCGTTGGTGATGATGTTGCGCAGCGCGTCGTCGATGACGGTGAGGTTCCGCAGGCCCAGGAAGTCCATCTTCAGCAGGCCGAGGGTCTCGCAGGTCGGGTAGTCGAACTGGGTGATGACCGCGCCGTCGGACTCCCGCCGCATGATCGGGACGCTGTCGATGAGCGGGAAGCGGCCGATGATGACGCCGGCGGCGTGCACGCCCCACTGGCGCTTGAGGCCCTCCAGCTTGCGGGCCTGGTCCACGACCTCGGCGGCGCCGGGGTCGGACTCGTAGCGGGCCCGGAACTCCGAGGCCTCCTTGTAGCGGGGGTGGCTCGGGTCGAAGATCCCCGACAGCGGGATGTCCTTGCCCATGACGCCCGGGGGCATCAGCTTGGTCAGCTCGTCGCCCACCGAGTAGGGGCGGTCCAGCACCCGGGCGGCGTCCTTGATCGCGGCCTTGGCCTTGATCGTGCCGTAGGTGACGATCTGGCTGACCCGCTCCTCGCCGTACTTCTCCGAGACGTAGCGGATGACCTCACCGCGCCGGCGCTCGTCGAAGTCGATGTCGACGTCGGGCATGGAGACGCGCTCGGGGTTGAGGAAGCGCTCGAAGATCAGGCCGTGGGCCAGCGGGTCGAGGTCGGTGATGCCCATGGCGTACGCGGCGAGGGAACCGGCGGCCGAGCCACGGCCCGGGCCCACCCGGATGCCCTGGTCCTTGGCCCAGTTGATGAAGTCCGCGACCACGAGGAAGTACCCCGGGAAGCCCATCTGGACGATGATCCCGACCTCGTAGTCGGCCTGCTTGCGCACGTGGTCGGGGATGACCCCACCGGGCCAGCGCTTGTGCAGCCCGCGCTCGACCTCCTTGACGAACCAGGAGGTCTCGTCCTCGCCCTCGGGCAGCGGGAACCGGGGCATCAGGTCCGCGCCCTCGGTGAAGGACACCTCGCACTGCTCGGCGACCAGCAGCGTGTTGTCACACGCCTCGGGGGTCTCGGAGAACAACGACCGCATCTCCGCCGCGGACTTCAGGTAGTAGCCGTCGCCGTTGAACTTGAAGCGGTTGGGCTCGTTGAGCCGCGAGCCGGTCTGGATGCACAGCAGGGCGTCGTGCGCGTCGGCGTCCTCGCGGTGGGTGTAGTGCAGGTCGTTGGTGCCCAGCAGCGGGATGCCGAGGTCCCTGGCGATCTCCAGCAGCATCGGCTTGGTCTTCTTCTCGATGTTGAGACCGTGGTCCATGACCTCGGCGTAGAAGTTCTCCTTGCCGAAGATGTCCTGGAAGTCCGCCGCGGCCTGCCGGGCGCGCTCCTGCTTGCCGGCACGCAGCCACATGTTGACCTCGCCCGACGGGCACCCGGTGGTGGCGATGAGGCCCGTGCCGTACCGCTCGAGGAGGTCCCGGTCGAAGCGCGGCTTGCGGTACTGGCCCTCGAGGCTGGCCAGCGAGGAGAGCCGGAACAGGTTGTGCATGCCCTCGGTGGTGCGGGCCAGCAACGTCATGTGGGTGTAGGCGGCCTTGCCGCGGTTGGACCCGCCGTCGCCCTCCTCGTCGATCAGCTTGTCGCCGAACTCGAACGGGGCGCGGTCGAAGCGGGACCCGGGGGTGTAGTAGCCCTCCATGCCGATGATCGGCTTGACCCCGGCGGCGTTGGCCTGCTTGTAGAAGTCGTAGGCGCCGAACACGTTGCCGTGGTCGGTCATCGCCAGTGCCGGCATGCCCTCGGCGGCCGCGGCCTTGGTGAGCTCGGGCAGCTTCGCGGCACCGTCGAGCATCGAGTACTCGGTGTGCACGTGCAGGTGCACGAAGTTCTCGCCGGCCGGGGTGCTGCTGCTCACGGGTGGGTGTGCTCCTCACGGGTCGCGACGACCTGACCGGGGTGCGGGCAGGACGGCGGATGGGGCTGGTGACCGGCGGGGAAGGCCGTTCGAGCGGTCGTGCGCGTGGTGTCGCGTGCGCCGACCGGGCTCCCCCGATCCTCGCACCTGACGGTGTGTACGCCGAGGGTCTGACAGAACGTGTCCGGCGACGAGGACCACTCCGTCACGGTGGGCCTGCGGGCTCCCCACCGAGGACACGGCGCATCGTGACGTGCGCGATGCCGGCCTCCTCGTAGGGCTCCCCCACCGCCACGTAGCCGGCCCGCTCGTAGAACCGGCGGGCGGTCAGCTGGGCGTGCAGCTCGACCTCCGCGGCGCCGAGTGCCACGGCCGCGCGGTGCAGCTGGGCGAGCACCGCCGCGCCGTGCCCGCGGCCGCGGACCGACGGGTCGGCCGCCATCCGGCCGACCACCCACCGGCCCTCCCGCTCGACCAGGCGGCCCACGGCGACCACCCGCCCGGCGTCGTCGCGGGACAGCGCGTGCACGGCGGTGGCGTCGGCGGCGTCGGACTCGATCTCGGCGGGCACGCCCTGCTCGACGACGAACACCCGGTGCCGCAGGGCCGCGACCTCCGGCCAGTCCGCGGCCCCGGCCAGTCGCGCGGTCACCGGCTTCACCTCGCCGTCCGGACGGCGGGCAGCGCGGTGGCCGGCACCAGCAGGAACCGCAGGTCGATGACGGCGTGCAGCAGGACGGGCAGCAGCAGCGAGCCGGTCTGCAGGTAGAGCGCGGCGAGCACCCCGCCCAGCACGCCGGTGGTGAGCACCCCGGCCATGCCCTGGTAGGCGTGCGCCAGGCCGAAGGCGACCGCGGCCACGACGACCAGCCCGCCGGTGGGCAGCGTGGGCGCCACGGCCGCGACGACGGCGAGGAAGAACCCGCGGTAGAGCCACTCCTCGCACACCCCGGCGGTGACCCCGACGAGGGCGAAGAGCCGCCGCTCGGGCACCGAGCGGGGCAGCAGGGCGACGGTGGACTGCACCGGCGGCTCGCTGTGCCGGCCCTCGCCCGGCCTGGGCCGGGGCGGCGGCGCGGTGGCCAGGGCGCCCGAGCGCAGCGCCCGGGTGGAGACGCCGACGAACCCGACCAGCAGCAGGCAGGCCAGCGTGGTGACGACGCCGGGCCACTGCTGCGGCCAGCGCAGGCCGAGCTGCCCGCCGTCGACGTCCGGGGCGGCCAGGAAGACCACCAGCACGAGCAGGGCCAGGCCCCACTCCAGGACCAGCAGCCGCCGGTAGAACGACCGCCGGGCCCGGGCGTCGGTGCGCATCCGGTCCTCGAACCGGCGGTGCAGCACGTGGCCCACGAACGGCTCGCCCACCACCAGGTACCCGGCGATCACGACCGCGGCCAGCTGGGCCGGGCCGAAGTCGGCGAGGGAGTCGGGCAGGCCGGTCACGGTGTGCGCACGTCCCCCGGGTCAGGCCTCGTCGCGCAGCCGGCCCAACGCCCCGGCGAGGTCGTCGGGGTAGGTGCTGGTGAACTCGACCCAGCGGCCGTCGGCGGGGTGGGCGAAGCCCAGCCGCATGGCGTGCAGCCACTGCCGGGACACGCCCAGCCGGGCAGCGAGCGTCGGGTCCGCGCCGTAGGCCATGTCCCCGACCAGCGGGTGCCGCATGGCCGAGAAGTGCACCCGGATCTGGTGCGTGCGGCCGGTCTCCAGCTTCACGTCGACCAGCGAGGCGGCCGGGAAGGCCTCCAGGGTGTCGTAATGGGTGACCGAGGGCCGCCCGGTGCTGACGACGGCGAAGCGCCAGTCGTGCTTGGGGTGCCGGTCGATGGGCGCGTCGATGGTGCCGCGGGACGGGTCGGGGTGGCCCTGGACCAGGGCGTGGTAGCCCTTGTCGACGGTGCGCTCCTTGAAGGCCTGCTTGAGCACGGTGTAGGCGTGCTCGCTCTTGGCCACGACCATCAGCCCGGTGGTGGCGGCGTCCAGGCGGTGCACGATGCCGCGCCGCTCCTCGGCGCCGCTGGTGGACACCCGGTAGCCGGCTGCGGCCAGCCCGCCGACGACAGTGGGCCCGTCCCAGCCGGGGCTGCCGTGGGCGGCGACCCCGACGGGCTTGTCGATGACCACGACGTCGTCGTCGTCGTGCACGATGCGCATCCCGGTGACGGGCTTGGGGGCGGCGGGCTCCCCGGGCGGGGGCGGCAGCTCGACCTCCAGCCAGCTGCCGGCGGTCAGCCGGTCGCCCTTGCCGCGGGCGCGGCCGTCGACGAGGACGGCGCCGGCGTCGGCGAGGTCGGCGGCGACCGTGCGGGTGAGCCCGAAGAGGCGGGACAGCGCCTGGTCGACGCGGGAGCCCTCCAGGCCGTCGGGCACCGGGAGCTCACGGTGCAGGCTGGCGGTCACCCCGCCATTGTGACCGATGATCAGGGGGTGGTCGGCCCGTCGTCGGTGGCCTTCTCCCCACCGCGGTCGCGGGAGCCGTCGAACTCGATGCCGCGCAGGGCGAGGACCGCGCCCAGCACGCCGCCGCAGACGATGGCGGAGTCGGCCACGTTGAAGATCGGGTAGAAGCCGCCGTCGGGCTCCAGCAGGGACACGAAGTCCACGACGCCGCCGCGCAGGAAGCCCGGGTCGCGGAACACCCGGTCCACCAGGTTGCCCACGGCTCCGCCCAGGACCAGGCCCAGGGCCACGGCCCAGCCGGTGCTGTACAGCCGGCGGGCCACCCGCACGATGACGACCACGACGACGGCGGCGATCAGGCTGAACACCACGGTGGCGCCCTCGGCGAAGGAGAAGGCCGCGCCGGTGTTGCGGTAGTTGGTGAGGTACACCAGCCCGCCCAGGGTGCGGATGTTCTCCGCCGGCCCGATCAGGGCGACGACGGCGAGCTTGGTGACCAGGTCCAGCGCGAACACCCCGAGGGCCAGGCCGATCAGCAGCCGGGTCCGCGAGGGCCGGCCCGCCGGCGTGCTCGCGGTCGTCTCGGGGGTGCTGGGGTCCTCGGCCACGCGGGCGACGGTACCGACCGCGACCCCCGCAGCAGGCAGGACGGCGGACGACACAGCAGGCCGGCACCACGGTGGCACCACGGCGGCAGGGCGGTGGAAGGGCCGTGGCAGGGCGGTGGCACGGCGGTGGCACGGCGGTGGCATGGCGAGGGTCACACCACCCGGACTGCGTGCTGACCCGCGCGGGGGACGAACATGGCGGTCGGATCGGCGATCCCGCTCCCCCTGACAGCACCGACGCTGCACCGCCGCAGCAGCGCGCCCACAGGAAGGCCCTCGTGACCACCCCCGCGACCAGCGCCCCCCGCAGCACCCCCGTGATCCCCGATGCGTCCCGGCCGGACGTCGTCCTGGTCGGTGGCGGGGTGATGAGCGCGACGCTGGCTGCCCTGCTGGGCATCGTGGCCCCCCAGTGGTCGGTGACCCTGTTCGAGGCCGGTGACCACGTCGCCGGGGAGAGCTCGGACGGCTGGAACAACGCCGGCACCGGCCACTCCGCGCTGTGCGAGCTGAACTACACGCCCGCCGGCAAGGACGGCGTGGTCGACCCGAGCAAGGCGATCACGATCAACGAGCAGTTCCAGGTCTCGCGCCAGTTCTGGTCTCACCTGGTGCGCAGCGGCCTCACCGACTCCCCCAAGCACTTCATCACGCCGGTGCCGCACATCAGCTTTGTGCACGGCGAGGAGGGCCAGCGCTACATGCGGGCCCGGCACCAGGCCCTCACCGCCTCCCCGCTGTTCGAGGAGCTCGAGCTCACCACCGAGCAGTCCGAGCTGGCCTCCTGGGTGCCGCTGATGATGGAGGGCCGCGACCCCGCGCAGCCGGTGGCCGCCACCCGCTCCACCGCCGGCACCGACGTCGACTTCGGCTCGCTGACCCGGCTGCTGCTGCGCCAGGGCAGCGACCGCGGCCTGGCCGTGCACACCGGGACCAGCGTGCAGGACCTCAAGCGCACCGCGGACGGCCGCTGGGACGTCACCGCCCGGCACCACGCCAGCGGCCAGGAGTTCACCGTCAGCGCGGGCTTCGTGTTCGTCGGGGCCGGCGGCGGCGCCCTGCCGCTGCTGCAGCGCGCCGACATCCCCGAGATCAAGGGCTTCGGCGGCTTCCCGGTCTCCGGGCTCTTCCTGCGCACCCGCAACCCCGAGCTGGTCTCCCGGCACCAGGCCAAGGTCTACGGCCAGGCCGCCGTGGGTGCGCCGCCGATGTCGGTGCCGCACCTGGACCTGCGGGCCATCGACGGCGACCAGTCGCTGCTCTTCGGCCCCTACGCCGGCTTCTCGCCCAAGTTCCTCAAGGCCGGGTCCTGGCTGGACCTCCCGCGGTCGGTACGGCTGGGCAACATCGGCTCCATGCTCGGTGTCGCCCGCACCCAGACCGCACTGACCCGCTACCTCATCGGCCAGGTGCTGCAGCGCCCCTCGGACCGCATCGAGGCCCTCGAGGAGTTCGTGCCCACCGCCGACGGCGAAGACTGGGAGATGATCACCGCCGGTCAGCGCGTGCAGGTCATCAAGCAGGACGAGAAGGGCCGCGGCGTCCTGCAGTTCGGCACCGAGCTGATCGTCGGCGCCGAGGGCTCCATCGCCGGTCTGCTGGGGGCCTCCCCCGGCGCCTCGACCGCCGTGGCCGCCATGCTGGACCTGCTCCGTCGGGCCTTCCCGGACCAGGAGCAGCGTTGGGCCCCGCTGCTGCGCGAGGCCATCCCGTCCTACGGCCGGAAGCTGTCGGACGACGCGGCCCTGATGCGCGAGGTCCGCGAGGAGACGACCGCCACGCTGCAGCTCACCGGACCGGTGGAGCTCGCCGCCCAGCACTGAGCCGGCGACGTGCAGAGCCCCCCGTCCGCGAGGACGGGGGGCTCTCGTCGTCCCGGCTCGACGCGCTAGGAGACGACGGGGTTCATCGGGGTGTCGATGACCTCACCGGGCTGCGCCCCGGGGAGGAACTGCTGCCACTCCCCCGACACCAGGGTCGGCGAGGGCACCACCTTCGCGCCGTCGGCGAAGTAGGTGGTGGCCAGCACCATCCGCGGCGCCGTCGTGCGGTTGGGGCCGGCGGTGTGGAAGCACAGGCTGGAGTGCACCGAGATCTCCCCCAGGGCGAAGGGCCCGTCCTCGACCGAGACGCCGGACTCGGCGAAGGCGCCGGACACGGCCCGGTCGTAGCTGGCGTCCTTCGTGGAGAAGGACACGTCGTCGACCAGGCGGTGCAGGTCGACGCCGCGGGCGAAGGACAGCGGGCCCATCTCGCGCGGGGTCTCCTGCAGCGGCATCCACACGGTGGCGACCGACTGGCTGTCGATCGGGAAGTGGTGGTCGTCGAAGTGCCACGGCGTCCGGCCGCACGCGGGCTCCTTGGCCAGCACGTTGTCGTGGTAGACCCGCACGTCGTCGACGGCGAGCAGGTCGGCCACGATCCGGCCGAGCCGGCGGCTGAGCACGAAGGCGGCGATCTCTGCCGAGTGCGTCCACATCAGCTCGTCGCTGGTGAACCGACCCTCGGGCCGGTCGCGGCCGGCCGCCTCCAGGTGCTCGACCAGCAGCCGGCGCAGCCGGCTGACCGCGGCCGGCGGCAGCACCGCGGGCAGCTTGACGAAGCCGTCCCGGGCGAAGGACTCCCGCTGCTGTGCGGTGACCGGGTAGACCTCGGCCAGCAGCGCGTCCAGCTCGTCGGCACCGGGCTCGGGCAGCCGGGCCGGCTCGTCGACCTCGGTGAGGGGCCCCTGGTCGCCGCCGTTGTCGGCCAGCGTCAGGTACCAGTCCCACCACTCGTTGTTGTCACCGGTCCAGGCGGTGTCCAGCCCGTCGCGCGCGGCGTGGGACTGGGAGACGTTGCCGCTCACGCGTGACGCACCGTGAGGAGGGCGACCTGGTGGTCGAAGACCCAGCGGCCGTCCTCGACGCAGGAGGCGAGGTAGCCCCCCACGACCGGGTCGGCGAGCATCTGGTCCAGGGACACCGAGTCGTCGAAGACGCAGCGCTGCAGGAAGCCCTCGGCGGTCTCCCGGTCGTCCTGGGTGACCGACGTGCGGTAGGTCAGCAGCTCCTCGGTCACGGTGACCGGGAGCGCCTCCAGGGCCTCGCGGACCTGCTCGGCCGACGTGTACGGCGTCCGGACGCCGGCGGGGTCGAAGGACCGCCGGAACGCCTCGTCGACGACGAGGTAGTGGGAGGCGCTGGTGGCCTGGGCGACGACGCCAAGACCGCCGGGGGCGATGGCCTCGACGAACCGGGTCATCCCGGCAGCCAGGTCGGCCTGCGGCAGGGCGTACAGCCCGTGGGTGGACCAGACGACGTCCCACCCGCCGTCCCGGACGACGAGGTCCTGCAGCGTGCACTCGTGGTCGGCGGCGCCCTCGAAGGGCGGCGCGAGCGTGCCGCGGGCCTCGTCCAGGCTGAAGCGGGAGGGGTCGAGCAGGTCGGTCTCGACGGTGAGGGACCCGGCCAGGGCGGCGACCGGCTCGGTGGCGAGCAGGGCGGTGGGGAACTTGCCGCTGCCGCAGGCGACGTCGAGCAGGTGGACGCGGTCACCGCCGGCGGCGAGGTCGGCGAGCGTGCCGGCCCAGTCACGGGCGAGGGCGAGCTGCCGGTAGTCCTCGGTGGCGAGGGCGTAGAAGGCCTCCATGCCGCGGCGGCCGGACTCCGACCAGTGGGCCAGGCTCGCGGACACGGTGTCGGTGGTGGTGCTGACTGGTGGGGGCACGCAAGGACTCTGCGCCCCACCGCGCCCGCTGTCCAGCGCACCTGCGTCAAGAACGATTACGCAGCTCGGTGTGGTTGTGTTCCGGGCGTGACAAGCCTCGCCACCCCGCTCGAGCTGCTGCGCAGCACCCTCGCGGGAGGCTCCGGACTCCGCCCCCTGGACGCCACCGCCTACGCGCGCGCCCACCGCACCTACGAGGCACACAGCGACCAGCGGGCCCTGCTGGCCGACCGGCTCGGGACCCTCCTGGACGACGCACTGCCCGGCACGGCACCCCGGTCGGTGCTCAGCATCGGCCCCGGGGACGGCAGCCTGGACGCCCCGCTGGCCGCCGGGCTCGCGCCCGGTCGCGGCCGGCTGCGCTGGGTCGCCGCCGAGCCGGACGGCGCCGTCGGCGCCCGCTGCCGGGACCGGCTCCAACGCGCCCTGGGGCACGCCGGGGAGGCCGTGCTGCACGAGGGCACGTTCGACTCGCTGGCCGACACCGTCGGCGACGAGCCCTTCGACGTCGTCCTCGCGGTGCACTCCCTCTACTACGTGCCCGACCTGGCCGAGGCCCTCGACGCGGCCCGCGACCGGCTGCTGCCCGGCGGCGTCCTCGTCCTCGCACTGGCGCCGCTCGCCGAGCTCAACCAGCTCACCGAGGCCGTCGGTCCGGGCAGCCACCGCTGGTGGAGCGACCAGCTGCCCGCTGCCCTCGCCGCCGCCGGCCTGGCCGGGACCACGACGCGGCTGGCCGGCCGGCTCGACGTCACCGACTGCCTGGACCGGGACTCGGCGACCGGCCGCGAGGTGCTGGACTTCCTGGTGGGGGCGGACTGCTCAGGCCTGGACGCCGACACCCACGCCGTACTGCTGGACGCCCTGGTCGCGGTCAGCAGCCGGGACGGCGACCGGCTGGTCGCGCCGCACCCGGTGGACCTCGTCGTCGCCTCCTGAGGCGTCAGGGCGGTCGCCTCCTGAGGCGCGACGGCCGCAGGGTCCTGGGCCGCGGGTGGTCGCCCGGGTGACGCCGGCCGCGACCAGGACCACCACGGCTGCCGCGCCGAAGGCCACCGGGACACCTCGTCCCAGCAGCGCCGAGGCGACCGGCGCACCGACGCCCTGACCCAGCAGCAGGGCCACGAAGAACGCCGACACGGCCGGGCCGGGGGTGGCGGACACCTCCGCGGCCCAGCCGATCAGCACCGAGGTGGCCGCGGTGAAGCCCAGCCCGAAGGCGATCGCGGCCACCGCGGGCACCGGGCCGACCGGGGGGACGGCGAACCCGGCGGTGCCGGCGGCGGTCAGCAGCAGCGAGCCCGTCATCGCCGTCGGGACGCCGGCCCGGAGCAGCCGCGGGGCCGCCCAGGCGGCCCCGGTCGCGCCGACGCCCAGGCAGACCCAGACCCCGACCGCGGCGTCCGGGACGAGACCGCGGTCCTCGAGGACCGCCCGGCCGTGGGTCCACACCGCCGCGCTCCCCGCGCCCAGCAGGACGGCGACCACGAGGGGTCCGACCCAGCCGGGCCCGACGTCGGGCCGGACGCGGTGCACGGGTCCCCCGGCGGCTCCCCGGGACAGCGCCAGCACCGCGACGGTGACCAGCGCGGTGGCCACCGCGGCGACCAGCCAGCCCGCCTGCCACCGCTGGGCGAGCAGCAGGGCGACCGCACCGGCAGCGACCAGGCCGGGCCCGGTGCCCGCGTTGACCACGGCCTGTGCCCGCGGCTCGTCGGGCCCGGGGACCGCGCGGCGGACCAGCACGACCAGGCCCGGGGAGGCTGCGCCGGCCCCGGCGCTGGCGAGCACCACCGAAGCGGCGAAGAGCGTGGCGGACCCGGCGACGGCGACCCCCAGGGAGCCGGCTGCGGCGACCCCGCCGGCTGCGGCCACCACGGTGCGGGGCCAGCGCTGGCAGCAGGCGAAGGCCACCGCGGCGGCCAGGCAGTAGGCGACCGAGGTCAGCCCGGACACCACCCCGACCGCGCCGGTGGACAGCCCGAGGTCCTGCTGGGCGGCCGGCACGGTGAGCCCGAAGACGTAGCGGACCAGCCCGTAGGTGCAGGCGATCAGTGCGGTGGCGGCGGGTACGAACGGCGTCCATAACGGTCGTTTCATTGAAACGATGGTTACATGGTCCTCGTGCCGATGCGACCCGATGCCCGCCAGCGCCTGCTCGACGCCGGCGAGGAGCTCTTCGCCGCCCTCGGACCCGGCTGCCCGGTGGACGCGGTGCTGGCCCGGGCCGACGTCGCCCCGGCCACGCTCTACGCCCACTTCGGCAGCAAGGCCGGGTTGCACGCCGCCGTGCTCGACGCCCGGCTGGCCCGGTGGGACGCCGCCTGGTCCGCCGCCGTGGCGGCCGCCGACGACGACCGCGGCCGGCTGCTGGCCGTCTTCGACTGCCTGGCCGACTTCCGGCGCGACGGGTCCCCGGCCCGGTGGTGCGCGTTCCTGGACGCCGCCGCCGGCGCACCGCCCGAGGACCCCACCGCCACCGCCGCACTGGCCGCCGACACCGCCCTGCTGCGGGGGCGGCTGACCGAGCTGGCCGGCCCGGTCGCCGGGGGCCGGGCCGGCGAGCTGGCCGACGCCCTGCTGCTGGTGGTCACCGGCACCCTGGCGATGCACCTGCGGGAGGCACCGGCCGACGCGGTGGCCCGGGGTCGGCGCACCGCCGAGGCCGTGCTGGCCGGCGTCACCGGCTGAGGGTCAGTCGACCTCGCTGGCCGCGCCGGCCTCGCCACGCCAGGTCGCCAGCCGGCCGGCGCGGCTGACCGCCCGCAGCCGGCGCTCGGCCTCCGGGCGGGACTCCCGCCCGGACACCAACAGCGCCTGGTCCCCACGCATCAGCCGGGTGTCCCGGTTGGGCACGAAGGGCTTCCCGTCGCGCACCACCAGCACGACGGCGGCGTCCTCGGGCAACCGGAGCTCAGGCAGGTAGACCCCGTGCAGCCGGGACCCCGGCGGCACGGTCAGCTGCATCAGCTCGGCGCCCAGGGCGTCCAGCGGGGCGGACTCGACGTCGATGTCCCGCGGCGTGACCGGGGTGGCGATCCGCAGCCAGCGGGCGACCGCCGGCAACGACCCGCCCTGCACGATCGTGAACACCACGACCAGCACGAAGACGATGTCGAACACCCGGGTCGCCTCGGGGACCGCGGCGGCGATCGGGAAGGTCGCCAGCACGATGGGCACCGCCCCGCGCAGCCCCGCCCAGGAGATGAACGCCTGCTGCGCCCAGGGCACGTGGAACCAGGCCAGGCTGGCCACCACCGACAACGGCCGGGCCACCAGCAGCAGCGCGCCACCGATCAGCAGCGCCGGCAGCACCGCCTCGGGCAGCCGGGAGGGGCTGACCAGCAGACCCAGCAGCACGAAGAGGCCGATCTGGGCCAGGCTGGCCATGCCCTCGGCGAACCCGATGGTGCCGGCCCGGTGCGGCAGCGCGGCGTTGCCCAGCACCAGCCCGCACAGGTAGACCGCGACGAAGCCCGAGGTGTGCGCCAGCGACGCCGAGGAGAACGCCAGCACGCACAGCGCCAGCGTGGCCAGCGGGTAGAAGCCGACCAGCGGCAGCGCGGCCCGGCGCAGCAGCCAGGCACCACCGAAGCCGATCGCCACCCCGATGACCGAGCCGCCGGCCAGCTCGCCGACCACCTCGACCGCGGTGATCCACCACGACACGGTCTCCCCGCCGACCAGCCGCTCGGAGAGCACCAGCACCAGCAGGATCACCGGGGCGTCGTTGAGCCCGGACTCCATCTCCAGCGAGGCCGCCATCCGACGCGGCAGCGGCAACCGGCGCAGCGTCGCGAACACCGCCGCGGCGTCGGTGGAGCTGACGACCGCGCCCAGCAGCAGCGCCAGCTCCCAGGAGAAGCCGAGCACCCAGACGGCGGCGGCCGCCGTCACCACGATGGAGACCAGCACCCCGACCGTGGCCAGCGTCAGGCCCGGCCCCACGGCCCGCCGGACGTCGGACCACCGGGTGGTCAGACCGCCCTCGGCCAGGATCACCACCAGCGCCGCGACACCGAGGGTCTGGGTCAGGCCGACGTCCTCGAACTGGACGCCGAACCCGCTCTCCCCCAGCACCACCCCGAGCAGCAGGTAGATCAGCAGCGAGGGCAGCCCGAGCTTGTCCGACAGGCGCAGCGCCATGGCGGCGACCAGCACGACGAGGGCGCCGACGGCGAGCGCGAGGGTCACCGTCGTGTCCATCGGCTCACCCCCATGGGCGCAGTGTCCCGCACCGGTGTGTCGATCGGGGTCAAGCGGCTTGGCGGCGGCTGGGATGATGGGACGTGTGAGCCCGTCCTCCCCGTTCGCAGCCCTCCCCCCGCAGGTCGACCTGCCCGTCCTCGAGCACGAGGTGCTGGCCCAGTGGGAGTCCGGTGGCGTCTTCGCCCGCTCGCTGGAGCAGTCCGCCGGGCGTCCGCAGTGGAACTTCTACGAGGGCCCCCCGACGGCGAACGGCCGCCCGGGCACGCACCACATCGAGGCGCGCGCGTTCAAGGACGTGTTCCCCCGGTTCAAGACCATGCAGGGCATGCACGTGCCCCGCCGCGCCGGCTGGGACTGCCACGGCCTGCCCGTGGAGATCGCCGTCGAGCAGGAGCTGGGCTTCGCCGGCAAGCCCGACATCGAGGCCTACGGGATCGCCGAGTTCAACGCCCGCTGCCGGGCCTCGGTCGAGCGGCACGTGGACGCCTTCGCCGAGCTGACCGACCGGATGGGCTACTGGGTCGACATGTCGACCGCCTACCGGACGATGGACCCCAGCTACATCGAGAGCGTCTGGTGGTCGCTGAAGACGGTCTTCGACAAGGGCCTGCTCACCGAGGACCACCGGGTCGCCCCCTACTGCCCGCGCTGCGGTACCGGCCTGTCCGACCACGAGGTCGCCCAGGGCTACGAGACGGTCACCGACCCCTCGGTCTACGTCTCGCTGCCGGTCACCAGCGGCGAGTGGGCCGGCCGGGCCGACCTGCTGGTGTGGACGACGACGCCGTGGACCCTGCCGTCCAACACCGCCGTGGCGGTGAACCCCGACGTCACCTACCTCGTCGTGAAGGCCGAGCACGCCGACCCCGACGGCACGGTGCGCGAGCGCACGGTCGTCGTCGCCGAGCCGCTGGTGTCCGCCGTCCTGGGGGCCGACGTGCCCTACGAGGTGCTGGCCACCACCACCGGCCGGGACTGGGAGAACGTGCACTACCAGCGGCCACTGGACCTGGTCGAGTTCCCCGAGGGCGACGCGCACTTCGTGCTGCTCGCCGACTACGTCACCTTCGACGACGGCACCGGCCTGGTGCACCAGGCCCCCGCCTTCGGTGCCGAGGACCTCGCGACCTGCCGGTCCTACGGCCTGCCGGTGGTCAACCCGATCGACACGACCGGGCACTTCCTGGCCGACGTCCGGCTGGTGGGCGGGCACTTCTTCAAGGCCGCCGACCCCACACTGGTCCAGGCCCTGGCCGACCGGGGCGTGCTGTGGCGGGAGTACCGCTACGAGCACACCTACCCGCACTGCTGGCGCTGCCACACCCCGCTGATCCAGTACGCCCAGCCCTCCTGGTACATCCGCACCAGCGAGATCAAGGACCAGCTGCTCGCCGAGAACGCCGGCACCACCTGGCACCCGGAGAACGTGCAGTGGGGCCGCTACGGCGACTGGCTGCGCAACAACGTGGACTGGGCACTGTCCCGCGACCGGTACTGGGGCACCCCGCTGCCGATCTGGCGCAACGAGGCCGACCCGACCCACCTGGTCGCCGTCGGCTCGCTGGCCGAGCTGTCCGAGCTGACCGGCCGGGACCTCTCCGACCTGGACCCGCACCGGCCCTTCATCGACGAGGTCACCTTCAGCCTGCCCGGGGTCGAGGGCACCTTCCGGCGGGTCCGCCAGGTCATCGACGCCTGGTACGACTCCGGGTCCATGCCCTTCGCCCAGTGGGGCGCCCCGCACCGCAACCAGGCCGAGTTCGAGGCCGCCTACCCCGCACAGTTCATCTGCGAGGCCATCGACCAGACCCGCGGCTGGTTCTACACGCTGATGGCCGTGGGCACCCTGGTCTTCGGGAAGTCCTCCTACGAGGACGTGCTGTGCCTGGGCCACATCCTGGCCGAGGACGGCCGGAAGATGAGCAAGCACCTGGGCAACACCATCGAGCCCATCCCGCTGATGGACCGGCACGGCGCCGACGCCGTCCGCTGGTTCATGCTGGCCGGCGGCTCGCCGTGGCAGGCCCGCCGGGTCGGGCACGAGACGCTGTCCGAGGTGGTCCGCAAGGTCCTGCTGACCTACTGGAACACCGCGAGCTTCTTCTCCCTCTACGCCTCCACCAACGGCTGGGACCCGGCGTCCTCCCCCGCCCCCGCAGCGGCCGACCGCCCGCTGCTGGACCGCTGGGCGCTGGCCGAGCTGGCCCAGGTCACCGCCGGGGTCACCGACGCCCTGGAGGGCTTCGACACCCACACCGCGGGCAAGCTGCTCGCCGGGTTCGTCGACGACCTGTCCAACTGGTACGTCCGTCGCTCCCGCCGCCGCTTCTGGGAGGGCGACCCGGCCGCGCTGGGCACCCTGCACGAGGTGCTCGACGGGCTGACCCGGCTCATGGCGCCCTTCGTGCCGTTCGTGACCGAGCGGGTGTGGGGCCGGGTCGTGGCCCCCGGCCTGGTCGGTGCCCCGGACTCGGTGCACCTGTCGACCTGGCCCGCCGTCGACGACGCCGCCCGGGACGACGAGCTGGTCGCCCAGGTCGCCCTGGTCCGCCGTCTGGTGGAGCTGGGCCGCTCCGCCCGGACGTCGTCCAAGGTGCGCACCCGGCAGCCGCTGGCCCGCGCCCTCGTCGCGGCCCCCGGCTGGTCCTCCCTCCCCCGCGACCTGGTCGCCGAGGTGGCCGACGAGCTCAACGTCGCCGAGCTGACCGCGCTGTCGGCCGTCGAGGGCGACCTCGTGGACGTCAGCGTCAAGGTCGACTTCCGCGCCGTCGGACGCCGGATGGGCAAGCAGGTCCAGGCCGTGGCCAAGGCCGTCGCCGCCGTCGACGCCGCCACCCTGGTCACCGCCTACCGCGCCGGGACGGCGACCGTCTCCGTGGACGGTGCCGACGTGGCCCTGGAGGACGGCGACCTCGTCGTCACCGAGACCCCGCGCGAGGGCTGGACCGTGGCGTCCGGAGGCGGGCTCACCGTCGCACTGGACCTCACCCTGACCCCGGAGCTGGAGCGGGCCGGCCTGGTGCGCGAGGCCGTGCGGCTGGTGCAGGACGCCCGCAAGGCCGCGGGCTTCGACGTCAGCGACCGGATCGCGCTGTGGTGGACCGCCGACGGCCAGCTGGCCGAGGCGCTCACCGAAGCCGGCGACCAGCTGGCCGGCGAGGTCCTGGCGACGTCGGTGCACCCCGGCACCGCGGGCGACGGCCAGGGCATCGAGGGCCCCGCCGGCTCCCGCTTCTGGGTCGCCCGCACCTGACCCCGGCCGGCCGGCCCGGCATTCGCCCCAGCTGGGTGGCTCAGCCACCCAGCAGGCTCGACTCCGCGCCTCCGCTGGCTGGCTCAGCCGCGCAGCTGGGGGGAAGGCCACCGTCGACAGTGGCTTCTCCCCCAGCACGGTGGCTCAGCCACCCAGCTGGGTCGGATCCGCAGCCTCCGCTGGGTGGCTGAGCCGCCTCCGCTGGGTGGCTCAGCCGCGCAGCTGGGGGGAGGGCCACCATCGACGGTGGCTCTTGCCCCAGCACGGTGGCTCAGCCACCCAGCGGAGGGCGTGTGGCGGGGCGTGTGGCGGGGTGGGCGGCACTGCGCGAGAGAGCTGCGGCGCGGGGTCAGCCTCGGGCGGTGGCGCGGCGGGTGCGTTCGCGCTCGGCGAGGTGCCGGTCGGGCTCGCAGACGCCGCAGGCGGTGAAGCCGTCCTCGCGGGCCTCGTCCAGCGGGAGCGGGATCTCCTCCTGGCCGGCGTTCTGAGAGCAGCCGGCCAGGTGGTAGCGGGGGCGCTCGTCGACCACGACCACCTCGTCGGTCAGGTCCAGCACGATGAGCAGGTCGGTGACCTCGACCTCCTCCTCCGGCGGCTCCCCGTCGTCGGACGGTCCAGGCCCGCCGGCACCCACCGGACGGGCCGAGTGCGACCCCACCGGGACGGCGTCCACGGTGGAGCCACCGGGGGACGTCGCGCTCCCGACTGCGGATCCCGTGACGACCGCCGGCGCAGCGGCTACCGGCTGGTCCACGGTCGCCGGGGACACGGCCGTCGACCCCGGGGAGCCGCCGTCTGCTGATGGGGCGGCGGCACCGGTCTCCGGTACGTCCGCGGCAGCGGGCGGGGCCGCCGGTTCGAGCGCCGCGTCAGGCCGTGCGTCCGTCGCAGCCGGCGGGGCCGCCGGTGCGGACACCTCGCCAGCCGGTGCAGACATCTCGTCAGCCGGGGCGGGCACCAGGTCAGCCGGTGCAGACACCTCGCCAGCCGGGGCGGGCACCAGGTCAGCCGGTGCAGACATCTCGTCAGCCGGTGCGGGCACCAGGTCAGCCGGTGCAGACACCTCGCCAGCCGGCGCGGGCACCACGCCAGCCGGTGCCGGCACCTCGTCAGCCGGCGCCGGCGGGGTCACCGCGGGGGGCTGGGTCTCCCCCGCCTCCGGGGTCCTGGACGCCGCAGCCGCAGGCTCCCCCGCCGTGGAGGGGCTCAGCTCCGCAGTGGCCACGGGGACGGCGGCCGGGACCGCGACCGGCGGAACCGGTGTGGCAGCCTCGCTCGTCTCTGGCGCCGACCCCACCCCGGCGCTCGCCGAGGCGCCCGCGTCAGCCGCGGGCGCGGGAGGTCGTCCGGTCGCTGTGGCCGCCGCACCACCCACGGGCTCCTGTGCAGCCGAGGACGACGACCCGGCCCGCGCGGCAGCCGCCCGGCTCCGCTGCAGGGTCTGCACGACCAGCACCACGGCGGCCAGTCCGCTGACCCCGACCGAGGCCCACAGCATGCCGGTGTCCCCGTTGCCCAGCCCACCGACGAGCAGCGCCACCGCGACCAGGACCAGCAACGCTGCCAGGACGATCATCCGCGCAGCGTAACCGCCGCCGCAGCGACCTCGCCCCGAGAACGGGCCTCGAGTTGATCATCGTCCCGTGGTCGTCCACCACGCCGGCACGACGGCGTGGCGGACAGCCGTGTGACGATGATCGAGGCGGCGCCGGGGGAACGACAGAGCCCCCGCGGATCGTGGGGTCCGCGGGGGCTCTGGTCGTGCTCGGGGGTCAGGCCCCGGCGTGCTGGTTCTGCCGGGCGTTCGCGGCCGGCTCGGCCGAACCGCGGCTGTCCAGGTCGCGCAGGTGGGACTCGAGGTAGGACCGCAGGCGGGTGCGGTACTCGCGCTCGAAGGTGCGCAACTCCTCGATCTTGCGCTCCAGGCTGCTGCGCTTCTCCTCCAGCGACCCCATGACCTCGACGTGCTTGCGCTCCGCCTCCTGGTCCAGGGCGGTGGCCTTGGCGCGCGCCTCGCGCTCCATCGTGTCGGCCCGGGTGCGGGCGTCGCCCACCATCGAGTCGGCGCGCTGCTTGGCCTCGGCGAGCTGCTGCTCGCTCTTGGCGCGGGCCTCGGACAGCATCCGGTCGCTGTTGGTCTTCGCGCTGCCCACCAGCTGGTCGGCCTGCTGCTTGGCCTCGTTGACGTACCGGTCGGCCGTCTCGGTCGCCAGGGTCAGCATCCGGGAGGCGCGCACACCGTCGTCCTCGCGAGAGGGCGCGGCGGCCGGCGGCGGGGGCGGCGGTGTCTGCACCGGCTCGGGGCGCTCGACCGGACGCTCCTCGGTCTTGGCACCCCCGCCGTTGCTGCGGAGCTCGTTGTTCTCCTCGATCAGCCGGGCGAGCTCGGCCTCGACCACGTCGAGGAAGGCGTCGACCTCGTCCTCGTCGTAGCCACGCTTGCCGATCGGCGGCTTCTTGAAGACGACGTTGTGCACGTCGGCGGGCGTGAGTGGCATCAGGTCACCTCGGGTCGGACGGATGGAACGAGGGCGCAGTCAGACGGGCGGCGGTCCAGCCGCGTCCGACGGGAGCGCCCTCTGGACAGAGAGCTGATCACGCGGCGGTCACGGCCAGCGAGCTCACGATGTTCCGCAGGATCACCACGGCGATCAGGAGCACCATAAACCCGAGGTCCAGCCGGATGCCGCCCAGGTTCAGCGGCGGGATGACCTTGCGGACCGCCTTCAGGGGCGGGTCCGTGGTCGCGTAGACGACCTCCAAGCCGGCTGCGACGACCCCGGAGGGACGCCACCTGCGGGCCAGGACCATCACCCAGTCGACCACGAAGCGGGCGAACAGCAGGATCAGGAAGACGAGCAGGACCGACGACACGATCTGCAGGAGAAGGGACACGGTCCTCGCTCATCAGGGGTCGGGGCTCGCGCTGGTCTGCACGGGCCCCACCGGTGGTCAGGACTGGTTGAAGAACCCGACCTCGCGGATGCGGGCCTTGTCCTCAGCCGTCACGTCGGTCCCCCGCGGGGAGAGCAGGAAGACCTTGGCCGTGACTCGTTCGATACTACCGTGCAGCCCGAAGGACAGACCGGCGGCGAAGTCGACCAGGCGCTTGGCGTCCTGGTCGTCCATCTCGGTGAGGTTCATGATCACCGGCTGGCCGTCCCGGAAGCGCTCGCCGATGGTCCGCGCCTCGTTGTAGGTACGCGGGTGCAGCGTGGTGATCCGGTAGGGCTTCGCCGCCGGCGGGGCCTGCGCGGGGGCCTGCTGGGCAGCCACCACGGGCTCCCGGACGGCGACGCTGACCGCGGTGGCCGCGACCGGGCCGGAGGCCACCGCGCTGCCGATCCGGGGGGCCGAGGGGGAACCCAGGCCGGTCGCGGGGGCCAGGTCCAGCCGGCGCGCGCTGTTACGACGCGGGAGCACCGGAGCGGGCTCGGACACCGCCAGCTCCTCCACCGGGACCTCCTCGGAGAACTCGGTCGAGGGGTACTCGGGCTCGGCGTACGCGTCGTCGTACCCGTAGCGGTCACGTCGGTCGCCGCTGCGGCGCTCGTCGCGGGCGTCGTCGTCGTACCCGGACTGGCGCGCGTCGTAGCGGCCGTACGCGGTGCGGGCGTCGTCGTCCTCGACGAGCCCGAGGTAGATGCCCATCTTGCGCATGGCTCCGGCCATCGGAAGGCCCCCTCTCCTGTGGTCGTGACCCGTGGTGTCTGGCCTGTGACTCAACGTGTGACTGATGGTGCTCGTGTGACTGGTGGTCTCACGGTCCTGCACCGGAGGCTAGGGGCCGGCTGCCGAAGAGCGCGGTTCCGACACGCACGACCGTGGCACCCGCGGCGACCGCGTCCTCCAGGTCCGCGCTCATGCCGGCGGAGAGCTCCCGGGCGCCCGGGTGGTCACTGCGGACCCGCGCGGCCACGTCTGCCAGCCGCTCGAACGCCGGCCGCGGGGCGCCCTCACGGGGAGCGACGGCCATCAGGCCGCACAGTCGCAGCGCGGGGTGCTCGGCGACCGTGTCGGCCAGCTCCGGCACGTGTTCGGGCAGCGCTCCCCCACGTGCGGCCTCCCGGCCCTGCGGACCGCCGAGGTCGACCTGGACGAAGACGTCGGTGACCACACCGGCGCGCTCGGACACCCCGGCCAGCCGCTCGACGAGCGAGGCCCGGTCCACCGACTCGACGACGGCACCCACCCCGACCACCGCGGTGGCCTTGTTGCGCTGCAGCTGGCCGACCAGGTGCCAGCGCAGCTCCAGTGCCGCGAGCTCCTCGGCCTTGCCGACCAGCTCCTGCACCTTGTTCTCCGCGAAGTCGCGCTGTCCGAGGGCGGCGAGCGCGGCGACGTCGGCGGCCGGCCAGGTCTTGCTGACCGCCAGCAGGGCGACGCTCCCGGGCTCGCGCCCGGCAGCGGCCACGGCGTCCTCGACGCGCCGGCGCACGGCTTCCAGCGCCTGGGCCAGCCGGTCGGGGGTCAGTTCGGGTCCAGCCACGCCACACCCGCCTGCCGGCCGGTGACGCCGTCCCGGCGGTGACTGAAGAGCACCCGGTCCTCCACGGTGCAGCGCGGGTCCTGCACGACCTGGCCGACCCCGGCACCGCGGAGCACCTGGGTCACCCCGGCGCGGAGGTCCAGCGCGGGCGTGCCCGTCCGGCTGCGGACGGCGGCGTCGGGGGCGACCCGGGCGACCTCGACCTGCATCGCGCGCGGCACCTCGTAGTCCAGGCCGCAGACGGCCGGCCCCAGCAGCGCCTGCACGTCGCCGGCCCGGGCGCCGAGGCCGACCATGGCGTCCAGCGCGGCGGTCACCACCCCCTGGCGCAGTCCCTCGCGACCGGAGTGCACCGCGGCGACGACACCGGCCACCGGGTCGGCCAGCAGCACCGGCACGCAGTCGGCCACCAGCACGCACAGCACCAGACCGGGGGTGGCGGTGACCAGGGCGTCGGCCTCGGGTGGCGGACCGGTCTGCGGTCCGGTGACCACGTGCACCCCGGTGCCGTGCACCTGGCGCATCCAGACCAGCGAGGACACCTCGACCCGCAGCTCGCGGGCCAGCCGCTCCCGGTTGGCGGCCACGTCGGCCGGGTCGTCGCCGACGTGGTCACCGAGGTTGAAGTGGTGGTACGGGGACGACGAACGGCCGCCCCGCCGGTCGGTCACCACCCGTCGGGGACGGGCGGTGGACCGGGTCGGTGGGACGGCCGGTTCGATGGGGCTCAACGCCTCACTGGCTCCGCAGGAACTCGGGGATGTCGAGTTCCTCCTCGAAGTCCTCCGAGGCCAGCGGACGACGCTGGCCGGAGACCGGACCCGGGATCGGCGGCAGCGGCGGCACCGTGATGCCACCACCCTGGGCCGACTGGCCGTGTCGCGGCGTCGAGGACTGCGCGGCCTGCGAGCCGGTGCGCGGCTGGGAGACCAGCCGCTCGCCGGTCTGCTGGGGCGCGGGCTGCGACGGGCGCTGCGGGGTGACCGGCAGGTTCTGCGTGGCCGGCGCCTGCTGGTGGGTCGGCTGGGCGTCCTTGCGGGCGGTGCCGCTGGGCTTGCCGCCGTCGAAGCCGGCGGCAATGACGGTCACCCGGACCTCGTCACCCAGGGCGTCGTCGATGACGGCGCCGAAGATGATGTTGGCGTCGGCGTGGGCGGCGTCGGAGACCAGCGAGGCCGCCTCGTTGATCTCGAACAGGCCGAGGTCCGACCCGCCGGAGATCGACAGCAGGACGCCGTGGGCGCCCTCCATCGAGGCTTCCAGCAGCGGTGAGGCGATCGCCTGCTCGGCGGCCAGCAGCGCGCGGTTGTCCCCGCGGGCGCTGCCGATGCCCATCAGCGCCGAGCCCGCACCGGACATGACCGACTTGACGTCGGCGAAGTCCAGGTTGATCAGGCCGGGCGTGGTGATCAGGTCGGTGATGCCCTGGACACCGGACAGCAGCACCTGGTCGGCGGTGCGGAAGGCGTCCATGACGGACACGTTCCGGTCGCCGAGCTGCAGCAGCCGGTCGTTGGGGATCACGATGAGCGTGTCGCACTCGTTGCGGAGCTCGTCGATCCCCGACTCGGCCTGGACGGCCCTCCGCTTCCCCTCGAAGGAGAACGGGCGGGTGACCACGCCGATGGTGAGCGCGCCGAGCTTGCGGGCGATCGAGGCCACGACGGGCGCGCCACCGGTACCGGTGCCACCACCCTCGCCGGCCGTCACGAAGACCATGTCGGCGCCCTTGAGCACCTCTTCGATCTCCTCGCGGTGGTCCTCGGCGGCCTGCCGCCCGACGTCGGGCTGCGCACCGGCGCCCAGGCCGCGGGTGAGCTCACGGCCGACGTCGAGCTTGACGTCGGCGTCGCTCATCAGCAGTGCCTGTGCGTCGGTGTTGATCGCGATGAACTCGACCCCCTTGAGGCCGACCTCGATCATGCGGTTGACCGCGTTCACCCCGCCGCCGCCGATGCCGACGACCTTGATGACCGCGAGGTAGTTGTGCGGAGGTGTCATGCTGCGCTCCCCAACTGGACCCTCATCCTCAGGTTAAGCATTATGGTTGACTGTCCGCCGGTCGCTGGCCCGGCGGTTGGTCTGCAGTCTGCCCCCTGCCGGCACCTGCTCCCGGCGTGGCGTGTCGACGGACGTCGACCTCACCGGTCTCTGCAGACCCGTCGGTCACACCAGCCTCACGGCTGGTGACGACCCGCCCTCCCAGCGTCTCATCCCGGTGTCGAGCCCGCCCCGGCGGGCCGTCCCCAGAAAAAGACCTCCGCTCGGCGCCCGGGCGTGTCGTCGACCCGGGCCCGGATCGGTCTCCTCAGGCCCGCGGGACCCGTCCCATGAGGAAGAACTCGGGGTTGGGCGGGATGGCGGCCCAGTGCGCCAACCGGTTGGACAGCGCGAAGAAGGACACGATCATCCCGACGTCCCAGACGTCGTCCTCGCTGAGGCCGTGGCCCCGGAGCCGGTCCAGGTCCGCCGCGGTCACCTCCACCGGTGAGACCGCCAGTCGCACCGCGACGTCGAGGACGGCGTGCATCCGCGGGTCCACCGGGGCCTTGCGCCAGTCCACCGCCACCTGGTCGGCCAGGTACGGGTCCCGGGCGCGGACCCGGGCGATCGCCCCGTGGGCGACCACGCAGTACAGGCAGTCGTTGGCCGCGCTGGTGGCGACCACGACGACCTCCCGGTCGGCCTTGGACAGGCCCGGGGTGTCCTTGTCCATCAGCGCGTCGTGCATCGCGAAGAACGCGCGCGCCTCCTCGGGGCGGTGCGAGAGCGCGGCGAAGACGTTGGGCAGGAAGCCGGACTTCTCCTCCACGGTGTCCAAGCGCTCGCGCAGGTCCGCGGGCAGGTCGGCGCGGGCGGGCACCGGGAAGCGGCTGATCGGGTCGGCTGCGGTCATGCCCGCCACCCTGCACCCGCCGGGCGCCCCCGCGCAGGGCGACTCTGTGCACGGCGACCCACCACAGGACGACCCACCACAGGACGACCCACCACAGGACGACTCAGCGCAGGACGACGGCCTCGGGTGAGCTGACGTCGATCTGGGCGGCGGGCTCCAGGGTGCCGGCGGCCAGCTGGTCCAGCAGCGCGGTGAGCACCTCCGCCTTCCGCTCGGCCCGCTCGGCGCTCCCCCACAGGACGCTGGTGCCGTCGGCGAGGGTCAGCGTCACGTCGTCGGGCGTCCCGGCGGCGACCGAGGCGAGCTGCCCGCGGACACTGCCCGGCAGGGACACCAGCGCCGCCAGCGCCGCCCTGGTGGCCGCGTCGTCCGGTCCGGGATCGGTGACCTGCACCGGCACCACCCCGGCCGGTGGGTCGCCGGTGATGGTGTCGAAGAGGGTGCCGCCTGCGTCGACGAGCGAACGGGTGCCCGCCTGGTCGACCACGGCCACCGCCACCCGCTCGCGCAGCGTCACCACCACCCGGTCCGGCCAGCCGCGGCTCACCTCGGCGTCGGCCACCTGGGGCAGGCCGGCCACCCGGGCCGCGGCGGACCCGGTGTCGACCCGCACCAGCGGGGTGCCCAGGGCGACCCCGGCGACCTCGCGGACCTGGTCGGCGGACAGCGTGGTCGCACCGTCGACCTGCACGGTGCGGACGGCGAGCAGCGGGCTGGCCAGCACCACCCAGGCGGCGACGGCGACCAGCACCAGGACCGACCCGGCGACCAGCAGCCGCCGCTGCCTGCGGTCCAGCCGTCGCGCCGGTCGGATGCGGGTGACCCCGGACCGGGCCGGGGAGGCACCGCGCCGGGCGCCGCGGGTGCGGTCCCGGGTGGTGCTCCCCGTCCGGTTCACCGCTGCGTCCCGTCCCCACCGGGCGGTGCGGCGAGGGCGGCGAGGATCTCCGGGCCGACCATGACGACGTCGCCGGCGCCCATGGTGAGCACCAGGTCGCCGGGCCGGGCCAGGCCGGCCACCAGCGGCGCGGCCGCGGACCAGGAGGGCTCGAAGCGGACCTGCCCGGCCGGGAGCGGGACCCGGTCGGCGACGAGGGCCCCGGTCACGCCGGGCACCGGGTCCTCGCGGGCGCCGTAGACGTCCATCAGCACGACCTCGTCGGCCAGCCCCAGCGCCTCGCCGAAGCCGGTGGCGAACTCCGCGGTGCGGCTGTACAGGTGCGGCTGGAAGAGCACCACCAGCCGGCCGTCGCCGACGACGGCGCGGGCCGCCTTCAGCTGGGCGGACACCTCGGTGGGGTGGTGGGCGTAGTCGTCGTAGACCCGGACCCCGGCCGCGACGCCCTTGAGCTCGAAGCGGCGGTGGACGCCACCGAAGCGGGCCAGCCCGGCCATCAGGCCCTGCGCCGGGAAGCCAAGCTCGAGGCCGGCCAGCAGGGCGGCGGCGCTGTTGAGGGCCATGTGCTCCCCGGGCAGCCGGATGGACACCCGGCCGATCTCCACACCGTCCAGGTCCGCGGTCCAGCTCGTGCCCTCCGGGCCGACGACGAGGTCGCGCAGCCGCAGGTCGGCGTCGGGGCCGGTGCCGTAGGTGCGCACGCGCGCGCCGCCGGTGGGCACCGAGCGCAGCCGGGCCGCACCGGGGTCGTCGGCGCACACGACGAGGAAGCCCTCGGGGTGCACGGTGCCGACGAAGGTGTCGAAGGCCGCCTCGACCGCGGCGAGGTCGCCGTAGTTGTCCAGGTGGTCGGCCTCGACGTTGGTGACGATGCCGGCGAAGGGGGCCAGCAGCAGGAAGGACCGGTCGCTCTCGTCGGCCTCGGCGACGAAGACGTCCCCGGTGCCGGAGTGGGCGTTGGAGCCGGACTCGTTGAGGTCCCCGCCGATGGCGAAGGAGGGGTCCGCGCCGCAGGCCTGCACCGCGACGGTGAGCATCGAGGTGGTGGAGGTCTTGCCGTGGGTGCCGGCGACGGCGACGCTGCGCCGGTCGGCCATCACCGCGGCCAGCGCGACCGCGCGCGGCAGCACCCGCAGACCCCGCTCCCGGGCGGTGGCGAGCTCGGGGTTGTCCGGGCGGATCGCGGTGGAGACGACGACGGTGGCGGCGTCGCCGAGGTGGTCGGCGGCGTGCCCGACCTCGATGCGGGCACCCAGGGCGCCCAGCGCGAGCAGCGTCGGGGTGTCCCGGCGGTCGCTCCCGGAGACCGTGAGCCCGCGGGCCAGCAGGATCCGGGCGATGCCGGACATGCCGGCCCCGCCGATGCCGATGAAGTGGACGGCACCGAGGGAGTCCAGCGGCGGGATCGGGTCGCGCCAGGCGGCGACGTCAGCGGCGCTCACGGACGAGCCACCTCCAGGGTGATGTCGGCCAGCTTCTCGTCGGCGTCGGGCACGCCGGCGGCGGCCGCGTGCCGGGACAGCTCGGCCAGCCGGGCGGGGTCGGTGAGCAGGGGCAGCAGGGTGCCGGTGATCCACGCGGGCGTCAGGTCGGCGTCGTCGACGAGCAGGCCGCCGCCGGCCTCGACGACGGGGAGCGCGTTGCGCCGCTGCTCGCCGTTGCCGATGGGCAACGGGACGAACGCACCGGGCAGCCCGACGGCGGACAGCTCAGCGACGCTGACCGCCCCGGAGCGGCACAGCGCGAGGTCCGCGGCGGCGTAGGCCAGGTCCATCCGCTCCAGGTAGTCCACGACCACGTAGGGCGCCGACCCGGCCGGCCGCTCGGGGACGGCGACCTCGGTGTTCTTGGGGCCGCGGGCGTGCAGCACCTGCACCCCGGCGGCGGTGAGCGCGTCGGCAGCGGCGGTGGCCGCGGTGTTCAGCGACCGGGCACCCTGGGATCCGCCGAAGACCAGCAGCGTGGGCCGGTCGGCGTCCAGGCCGAAGTGCGCGCGGGCCTCCGCCCGCAGGCCGGCCCGGTCCAGGCCGGTGATGGCCGGGCGCAGCGGCATGCCGACGTGCTCGGCGCCCCGCAGCGGCGTCCCCGGCGTGGTGACGGCGACCCGGGCGGCGACGCGGGCGCCGACCCGGTTGGCCAAGCCCGGCAGCGGGTTCTGCTCGTGCACGACGACCGGCACGCCCTCGCGCCGGGCGGCCAGGTACACCGGCAGCGCGACGTACCCGCCGAAGCCGACGACGACGTCGGCCTCCAGCTCGCGCAGGAGAGCGCGGGTCTCGGACACCGCTCGGCGGACCCGGCCGGGGACCCGGAGCAGGTCCGGCGTGGGCTTGCGCGGCAGCGGCACCGGGGGGATCAGCCGCAGGGTGTGGCCGCGGGCGGGGACCAGTCGGGTCTCCATGCCGCGGGCGGTGCCCAGGCAGGTGACCCGCGGGGGGCCGCCGGGGGTGTCGGTGCGACGCACCAGGGCGTCGGCGAGGGCCAGCATCGGCTCGATGTGGCCTCCGGTGCCCCCGCCGGCCAGCACGACGCTGACCGGCCGGGCGCGTGGGGCGGCGGGCGGTGGTAGTGCAGGGGTCACGGGTCCAGTCTCACAGGGGTCGGGGGGTCACCGCGGCCGGCCGGGCCGTTCGCGCTCCGGCCGGTCCGTCCGGGGGCGGCCCGGCTCACGGGTCCGGCCGGGGGTGGCCCCCCGGGTGGCCCCGTCACGGGGTGCCGCACGGTCCCGGGCAGTCTGCCCGGCTGCCGGCCCCGGCGCTCCCGCGGGCACCCGGCGCTCCCGCCGCGGGCCCTCGGGCTCCTCGGCCCGGGGCCCCGGTCGTCCGGTGCGGGTCAGCGTGCGGCCGGCCGGAGGCCGCGCCGGCCCGGGCTCGGTCCGACGGCGTCCCACGGTCGGCAGCGGGTCCACGGCGTGCGCGGGCACCGGCACCAGCCAGCGGGCGAGCCGGCCCAGCCCACGGACCGGGTGCGCGGCGCGGTGGGCGCGCTCGTGCTCGATGGCGGCGGGCTCGGCGCGGGCGAAGCGGACCAGCAGGCCGACGATGAAGAGGGTCAGCACCAGCGAGGTGCCACCGGCGGAGACCAGCGGCAGCGTGACACCGGTGACCGGCAGCAGACCGACCACGTAGCCCATGTTGATCGAGGCCTGCCCGATCAGCCACACGGTGATGGCGACGCTGGCCAGCTGGATGAACCGGTCGGTCGCCCGGCGGGCGATCCGGAAGCCGGCGTAGGCGAGCACCCCGTAGAGGGTGACGACGACGAGGCACCCCAGGAAGCCCAGCTCCTCGCCGATGATCGCGAAGATGTAGTCGCTCTCGGCGTGCGGGAGGATGTTCCACTTCATCCGGCTGTTGCCCAGCCCCACGCCCCAGAAGCCGCCGGTGGCCAGCGCGTACAGGCCCTTGACGGCCTGGAAGCCACCGCTCTCGGCGTCGGCGAAGGGGTCCAGGAAGGAGAACAGCCGGGCCGCCCGGTAGGACGCGCTCAGCGCGATGACGGCGATGGCGGCCGCGGCGACCAGGGCGAGGCCGGCGACCCAGCGGCCGGGCAGCCCACCGGCCCACAGCAGACCGGCGACGACGAGGGCCAGCCCGACGGTGGCGCCCATGTCGGGTTCGAGCAGCAGCAGGGCGGCGAAGACCAGGAAGACCGGGACGACGGGCACGAGCAGCGACTTCGTGGTCAGCCAGCGATCGCGCAGGGCGATGACGTGGGCGCCCCACAGGGCCATCACCAGCTTGGCCAGCTCGGAGGGCTGGAAGTCCACGAAGCCCAGCGGGATCCACTGCCGGGCGCCGTTGAGCTCCTTGCCGATGCCGGGCACGAGCACGGCGGCCAGCAGCACCGCGGACAGCAGCAGGCCCACCCCGGAGTACCGGCGCACGTAGCCGACCGGCAGGCGGAGCGCGACCAGCATCGCGCCCAGGCCGACCACCGCGAAGGCGATCTGCCGGACGCCGGGCAGCCAGGCGGGCTGTCCGTCGATGGCCGCCTCGACGCTGGAGGCCGAGAACACCATGACCAGTCCGATGGCCAGCAGCAGCCCGGCCGAGCCCAGGACCAGGTGCGAGGTGGTCATCGGGCCGTCCAGCCAGGCCGGGGCCCGGAAGAGCGGGCCGCGCGAGGCGGCCTCGCCCCGGCGGCGGGCGGCGGCCGACGTGGTCTCCCGGCGGGTGGTCCGGGGTGCCCCGTCCGCGGTCGCGCGCGGTCGGGCGGTCGTCGTGCTCGCCATCGAGGCCCCCGTCAGTGCAGCTGGCGTACCGCGTCGGCGAAGGCGCGGCCGCGGTGCGCGTAGTCGGTGAACACGTCCATGGACGCGGCGGCGGGAGCGAGGAGGACGGTGTCCCCCGGCTGGGCGAGCCGTGCAGCGGCCCGGACGACCTGGGTCATCACGGCCTCGCCAGTCACAGCAGTCACACCCGCCACGCCTGCATCATCACCGCTGGGGACGACGATCCGGGGGACGGTGGGGGCGTGTCGCGCCAGGGACCTGGCCAGCACCTCGCGGTCGCGGCCCAGCAGGACCACCCCGGCCAGGCGGGCGCCGACCGCGGCGACCAGCGGGTCGACGTCGGCGCCCTTGAGCAGGCCGCCGGCGACCCAGACGACCCGGGGGTAGGCGGCCAGCGAGGCGCCGGCCGCGTGCGGGTTGGTGGCCTTGGAGTCGTCCACCCAGTCGACGCCGTCGACGGAGGCGACCAGGACGTTGCGGTGCGCGCCGCCCCGGAAGCCGGCCAGCCCGCGTCCGATGGCCTCGGCGTCCACCCCCGCGACCCGGGCCAGCGCGGCGGCGACCAGGGCGTTGACGGTGTTGTGCGGGCCCGAGACCTGCAACGCCGAGCTCTCCACCAGCACGTCGCCGGCCGGGGAGGCGGCGAACGCCCGGTCCACCAGCGCCCCGGACCGGACCCCCAGCTGGCCGGGCTGCGGCTCGTCGAGGGTGACGGTGACCGGGTGCGGGTGCTCGCGGACCAGGGCGGCGGCCACCGGGTCGCCTGCGTCGGCGACCGCGACCGGGGTCAGCGCCAGCACCGTGGCCTTGGCGTCCCGGTAGGCCTCGGCGCTGCCGTGCCAGTCGACGTGGTCGTCGGCGACGTTGAGCACCGCGGCGGCCGCCGGGGCCAGCGAGGAGGACCAGTGCAGCTGGAAGGAGGACAGCTCGACCGCGAACGCGTCGAAGGTGGGCGTGCCGTCGGGGTCGGTGGCGGTGACCACCTCGACCAGCGGGCGGCCGACGTTGCCGGCGGCGACCGCGCGGCGACCCCCGGCCAGCAGCAGGGCCTCCAGCATGGTGACCGTGGTGGTCTTGCCGTTGGTGCCGGTGACGGCGTACCAGGGCGCGGGCCGCCCGTCGGCCAGCGGCAGGCGCAGCCGCCAGGCGAGCTCGGGCTCCCCCACCACCTCGACGCCGGCCCGGGCCGCCGAGCGCAGCAGCGGCGAGTCCGGCCGCCAGCCCGGCGAGGTGACCACCAGGTCGACGTCGTCCGGGCACTCGGTGACCGCGCCCAGCCAGGTCGCGCCGGCCTCCTCGAGCTCGGCGCGCACCGACGGGGTGCCGGCGTCGGCGAGCAGCACGGTGTCCCCGCGGGCCAGCAGCACCCGTGCGGCGGCGGCCCCCGAGACACCCAGCCCGCAGACCAGCACCCGCCCCAGGGCGGCCATCACAGCCCCGTGAGGGAGAGCCAGTCGGCGTAGAAGGCGCCGATGCCGAAGGCGACCGCCATCCCGGTCACCAACCAGAACCGCACGATGACGGTGTTCTCCGCCCAGCCGGCGAGCTCGAAGTGGTGGTGCAGCGGCGCCATCCGGAACACCCGCCGCCGGGTCGCCTTGAAGAAGGCCACCTGGATGACCACCGACAGGGTGACGGCGACGAAGAGGCCGCCCAGCACGACCAGCAGCAGCTCGGTGCGGGTGACGATCGCGATGCCGGCCATCAGGCCACCGAGGGCCAGGGAGCCGGTGTCGCCCATGAAGATCCGGGCCGGCGAGGTGTTCCACCACAGGAAGCCCAGGCAGGCGCCCATCGCCGCGGCCGCGACCAGCGTGACGTCCAGGGGGTCCCGGACGGTGTAGCAGCCGGCGACGACGGCGGTGCTGCAGTCGTGCCCGAACTGCCAGAAGGAGATGACGACGTAGGCACCGAAGACCATCGCCGAGCAGCCCGCGGCCAGCCCGTCCAGGCCGTCGGTGAGGTTGACGGCGTTGGAGAACCCGGCGATGAACAGGTAGGCCAGCGCCACGAAGAGCACCGCGGGCATGGCCAGCGGGGCGATTTCCCGGACGAAGGACACCGTGGTGGAGGCCACCGCCTGCCCGCCCGGTCCACCGGTCTCCACCAGCGCGAGGACGGCGAAGACCAGCCCGACGACCAGCTGACCGACCAGCTTGGCGGTGCTGTTGAGGCCCAGGCTGCGCCGGTGCCGGATCTTGAGGTAGTCGTCGAGGAACCCGACCGTGCCCAGCCCGACGAACAGGAACAGCAGCAGCAACGCCGTGGTCGTGACCCCGCGCCCCTCCTGGCCGAGCAGGAACAGGTGGGAGATGAAGTAGCCGGCCACCGTGGCGAAGACGATGACGGTGCCGCCCATCGTGGGCGTGCCCTTCTTGGACAGGTGGCTCTCCGGGCCGTCGTCCCGGATCTCCTGCCCGAACCCGCGGCCGCGGAAGGCCTTGATGGCCACCGGGGTCAGCAGGATGGAGATGATCAGGCCGAAGGCGGCCGCGACGAGGACGGACTTCACTGCGCGCCCACCTCGTCGCCTGCTCCCCCGCCGTCGGCGATGAGGTCGGCGGCCAGCAGCTCGAACCCGTAGGAGCGGGAGGCCTTCACCAGGACGACGTCGCCCGGGCGCAGCACCCCCGCGAGCAGCTGGCGGGCGGCAGCCCGGTCCGGCACGTGCACCGACTCCTCTCGGTGGGGCCGTGCTGCCACGGCCCCGGTGGCGGTCGCCGAGGCGGCTCCCGCCACGATCTGGCGTGCATCGGGTCCGACGGCCACCAGCAGGTCGACCACGCCGGCGGCGTGCTCACCGAGCCGGGCGTGCTCGTCGTCGGCACCGGGGCCCAGCTCGCCCATCGCGCCCAGGACCGCGACCCGGCGGGTGCCGGTCATCCTCGTCAGGGCGGCGAGCGCGGCGCGCATGGACTCGGGGTTGGCGTTGTAGGCGTCGTTGACCACCGTGACGCCGTCGGCGCGTGCGGTGACCTCCATCCGCCAGCGGCTGCGGGTGGCGGCGGCGGAGAGCCCGGCGGCGACCTGGCCGGGGGTGAGCCCGGCGGCCAGCGCGGCACCGGCGGCCGACAGCGCGTTGGCCACCTGGTGGGCGCCGACGACCTGCAGGGACACCTCGTGGGTCTCCCCACCGGCGTGCAGGGTGAACGTGGCACGGGCGGCGGCGTCCAGGACGACGTCGGTGGCCCGCACCTGCGCGGTCGGGCCGGTGCCGGTGAGCAGCACCCGGCCGCGGGTGCGGGGGGCCATGCCGGCGACCCGGGCGTCGTCGGCGTTGAGCACGGCGGTGCCCTCGGGGGCCAGGGCCTCCACCAGCTCGCCCTTGGCGGTGGCGATGACCTCGGCGCTGCCGAACTCCCCCAGGTGCGCGGAGCCCACGTTGAGCACCACTCCGACGTCGGGCCGGGCCACCGCGCACAGCCGGGCGATGTGCCCGGGGCCGCGCGAGCCCATCTCCAGGACCAGGTACCGGGTGCCGGCGTCGGCCGAGAGGACCGTCAGCGGCAGGCCGATGTCGTTGTTGAAGGACCCGGGCGGGCTGACCGTGGGGGCGACCGCGTCCAGCACCTGGCCGAGGAGGTCCTTGGTGGAGGTCTTGCCCGAGGACCCGGTGATCCCCACGGTGGTCAGGCCGGTCAACCGCTCGTGCACGGCGTGCGCCAACCGTCCCAGGGCCACGACCGGGTCATCGACGACGACCACGGGGCCGCCGTCGTGGGCGCGCTTGGACAGCGCCCCGACGGCCCCGGCGGCGACCGCGGCACCGACGTAGTCGTGCCCGTCGACCCGTTCCCCGGGCAGCGCGACGTACAGGTCTCCGGCACCGACCGTGCGGCTGTCCACCGTCACCGCCCCGGTGACGACGGCGTCGGGTCCGACGAGCTCGCCGCCGACGGCGGCGGCGATCTCGGTGAGGCTGAGCTCGATCACGGTCAGGCCTCTCTGTCCGGTGCGGCCTGGAGTGCGCGGCGCAGCTCGACCCGGTCGTCGAAGGGCGTCACGACCCCGCCGACGTCCTGACCGGTCTCGTGGCCCTTGCCGGCGAGGAGCAGGGTGTCACCCGGGCGGGCGCGACGCACCGCCGCCTCGATGGCGGCGCGCCGGTCCCCCACCTCCAGGACCTCGCAGACGCTGTCCGCGGGGACCCCGGCGAGCATCGCGGCGCGGATCGCCGCCGGGTCCTCCGAGCGCGGGTTGTCGTCGGTGACGACCAGCAGGTCGCTGCCCGCGGCCGCCGCCGCACCCATCCCGGCCCGCTTGCCGGGGTCGCGGTCGCCGCCGCAGCCCAGCACGGTGAGGACCCGTCCGCGGCCGGTGGCGCGCAGCGCCGCGAGGGCGGTGGCGACGGCGTCGGGGGTGTGCGCGTAGTCCACGACCGCCACGAAGGGCTGGCCGGCCTCGACCGGCTCCATCCGCCCCGGGACCACGGTGGCTGCGATGCCGACCAGCGCGGCGTCCACCGGCACGCCGACGGCGTCCAGCAGGGCGACCGCGAGCACCGCGTTGGAGACGTTGAAGGACCCGGGCAGTCGCAGCGACGCCGGCCGGGTGGACCCGTCGGGCAGGTGCAGGGTGAACACCGACCCGCCGTCGGGCCCGGTGGCCACGTCGGTGGCCCGCCAGTCCGCGGGCGCGCCGGTACCGCTCACCGTGGTGGTCGAGGCGCCCACCAGCCGCCGGCCGTGCTCGTCGTCGACGTCGACCACCTCGTGCGCGGCGCGACCGTCGAAGAGCCGGGCCTTGGCCTGGAAGTAGGTCTCGACGTCGCCGTGGAAGTCCAGGTGGTCGCGGGAGAGGTTGGTGAACCCGGCGGCGGCGAAGGCGACGCCGTTGACCCGGCCCAGCACCAGCGCGTGGCTGGACACCTCCATCACCACCGCGCGCACGCCGTCGGCCCGCATGCCGGCCAGCAGCGCGTGCAGCGCGGGGGCCTCGGGCGTCGTCCGGACGCTGGGGAGCTCGGTGACCACCGGGGCGCCGTCGGGGCCGGTGCCGCGGGTGCGGGTCTGCACGGTGCCGATCAGGCCGCTGGTCCAGCCGGCCGCGGCGAGGCCGGCCTCCACGAGGTAGGCGGTCGTCGTCTTGCCGTTGGTGCCGGTGATGCCCAGGACCGTCAGGGACCCGCTGGGCCGGTCGTACACCCGGGAGGCGACGGCGCCGACCACCGCGCGCGGGTCGTCCACGACGCACACGGCCACCGGCAGGTCACGCAGCCGCTGCGCCCCCTCGGGGTCGGTGAGGACGGCGACCGCGCCGGCGTCCACGGCCTGGGCCGCGTGGGCGGCGCCGTGGGTGCGCGCGCCGGGCAGCGCGGCGTACAGGTCACCGGGCCGGACCTCGCCCGAGGCGAGGGACACCCCGGTCACCGGCACCGTGGGGTCTCCCTGGACGGCGGGGCCGATGAGGTCGGCCAGCTGCGACAGGGCGGTGCTCACGGGGCTCCAATCTACCGGCGTGGCCGCCCGGCCCCCGTCGACGACCCGGCTCGGCGCGTGGCGGGGACCGGGCCGGGCCGGGAGCCGGGTCAGTTCGTGGGGGCGGTGCCGGTGAGCTGGAACTCCGGCCGGGCGGTGCCCGAGGGGACCACGTCGGAGGACGTGAGCGCGTACTGCATCAGGTCGGCGAACACCGGCGCTGCGACCTGGCCGCCCTCGGCCGAGCTGGTGGGCCGCTCCAGGTCGACGGCGATGACGTAGCGGGGGGCGTCGGCCGGGGCGAAGCCGACGAAGGTGGTGAAGTACCCGCCGCCGTCGTAGCAGCCGCACTCGGGGTTGGCGCGCTGCGCCGTCCCGGTCTTGCCGGCGACCCGGAACCCGTCGACCTCGCCCAGCGGCGCGGTGCCGCCGGGGCCGACGACGGCCTCCAGCATGTAGGCCAGCTGGTCGGCGGTGGACTCACTGACCACCCGGGTGCCCTCGGGGCGGGGCTCGGTGGTGACGGTGCCGTCGGCGGCGGTGACCGAGCTGACCAGGCGGGGCTCGATCCGGACGCCGCCGTTGGCGATGGTCTGGTAGACCGACGCCATCTGCAGCGCCGTCACCGAGACGCCCTGCCCGATCGGGATGTTGGCGGCCCTGCTCTGGGTCCAGTCCGCCGAGTCCTGCAGGATGCCGGCGCTCTCCCCGGGCAGCTCGATGCCGGTGGTGGAGCCGATGCCGAAGGCCCGCAGGTACTCCTCCAGCCGCTGGTCACCGACCTCGCGGGCCAGCATGATCGTGCCGACGTTGCTGGACTTGGCCAGGATGCCGGTCACCGTCCAGTCGATCGGCGCGTGGTCGTGGGCGTCGGTGACGACCCGGTCCCCGGCCTGGATGTGCCCGGGGACGCTGAGCACGGTGTCGGGGGTGGCGTGGCCCTCCTCGATGGCGGCGGCCAGCGTGACGGCCTTCATCACCGAGCCGGGCTCGAAGACGTCGGAGACCGCCGGGTTGCCCAGCAGCTCGGGGTCGGTGTTGCGGGCCTGCGCCGGGTCGTAGCCGGGGCAGGTGGCCATTGCGACGATCTCGCCGGTGGCCACCTCCTGGACCACGGCCGAGCCGCGGGTGGTCAGGCCGTTGGCGCACTCGACGTCCAGGCGCTGCTGCACCGTGTACTGCAGGTCCTCGTCGATGGTCAGCTGCACCGAGCCGCCGTCCACCGCCGGGGTGGAGGCGTCGATCCCGGAGGGGATGGGCAGCCCGCCGGCGCCCACCTCCACCCGGCGCTCGCCGTCGGTGCCGGCCAGGACGTCCTCGTAGCGCTGTTCGATGCCGGCCAGGCCGTCGCCGTCGCGGCCCACGAAACCGACGATCTGCCCGCCGACGACACCGGCCGGGTACAGCCGCACCGGGTCGTCCTGGAAGGAGATGCCGTCCAGGGCCAGCTCGCTGATCGCGTCGGTGGTGGCGGTGTCGACCTGCTCGGCGAGCACCACGTAGCGGCCCTCGCCGGACAGCTGCTCGGTGAGCTCGCCGGCCGGCACGTCCAGCAGCGTGGTCAGCGCCAGCGCGGTGCGCTCGGGGTCGGGCACGATCGTCGGGTCGGCGACGACCCGGCTGGCCTCCACGGAGTAGGCCAGCCGGTTGCCGTCGCGGTCGACGATCTCGCCGCGGATGGCGGAGATGTCGAAGACCCGCATCCGGTCGTCCTCGGCGGCCTGGGCGTAGGCGCTGCCGTCGATGCCCTGGAGCACGACGAGCTTGACGACGACGGCGACCAGCAGGGTGACCATCGCGATCAGCCCGAAGCGGTTGCGCCGGGCCCGGACCGTGGGGGTCAGCCCGCGGGCACGGCGGGTGCCGGGCTCGCGGCGCGGACGCAGTGCGTCACGGCCGGCCGTGCCGGGACGACGGTCCCCGGAGCGCGCCGGACGGCGGGAGGGGTCGTTGCTGCGGGTGCTCACGGTCAGCCTCCGGCCGGGTCGGCGCCGGGCACGGGTGCCGGGACGGGGGTGCCACGGACGACGGAGGTGCCGTCCGGGCCGAGGACGACGTGGCCGGCGGCGCCGGCGGGGACCAGTCCGGCGGCCGCTGCCGCAGCGGCGAGCTGGGCCGGGGTGCGGGCGTCGGTGACCTGCTGCTCGAGCCGCTCCACCTGCTGCGCGAGCTCGGCGTTGGCCGCACGCTGCTGGCTGGCTTGCAGCGAGTCCACGGCGATGGCCGTGTTCAGCGCCAGCAGGGACAGCGCGGTGGCGGCCAGCAGGGACACGACCAGGACGACGAAGGGCGCCCGGCGCCGCGCCGGTGCCGCGGTGCGGCGGGTGCGGGTCGGGGTGCCGACGGGGGCGGTGACCAGGCGCAGCTGCGGGCGGACCTGGACGGGTCCGGTGCGCCGGGTCGGACTGGTCCGGGGGGTGGTCCGAGGGGTGGTCCGGGGTGCGGTGGCCGACCGGGACCGCAGGGCCCCGGTGTGCACGCGTGCGGTGGCACTCATCAGGCAGCCCTCCGGGTGCGTTCGGCGGCGCGGACCCGGGCCGAGGCCGCGCGGGGGTTGACGGTGGTCTCGGCCTCGGTCGGGGCCTCGCCGCCGCGGGTGAGCAGCCGCATGGTCGGGGCGTGCTCGGGCATCGGCACCGGCATCCCGTGCGGCGTGGAGTCGGTGGTGCCGACGGCGAGGGCCTGCTTGGTGATCCGGTCCTCGAGGGAGTGGAAGGTGATGACGACGATCCGGCCGCCCACGGCCAGCGCGTCGACGGCGGCGGGGAGCACCCGGGTCAGCACGCCCAGCTCGTCGTTGACCTCGATCCGCAGCGCCTGGAAGGTGCGCTTGGCGGGGTGTCCGCCGGTCCGCCGGGTGGCGGCGGGGATGGAGTCGCGGACCAGCTCGGCCAGGCGGCCGGTGGTGGTGAAGGGCTGCTTCTCGCGCTCCCGGAGGATCGCCGAGGCGATCCTGCCGGCGAAGCGCTCCTCGCCGTAGGTGGACAGGACCCGGGCCAGCTGGCCGTGCGGGTAGGTGTTGACGACGTCGGCGGCGGTCAGCGGGCCACTGGGGTCCATCCGCATGTCCAGCGGCGCGTCGGCGGAGTAGCTGAAGCCCCGGCTGGGCCGGTCGAGCTGCAGCGAGGAGACCCCGAGGTCCAGCAGCACGCCCTGCACCTCGGTGACCCCGAGCTCGGCGAGCACCTCGGGGAGCTCGTCGAAGACGGCGGGGACCAGGGTGACCCGGTCGCCGTGCCCGGCGGCGGCGATCCGGCGGGCGGCCTCGGCGCGGGCGTCGGGGTCGCGGTCCAGGCCGATCACGCGCAGGCCGGGGTGCGCGTCCAGCATGGCCAGCGTGTGGCCGGCCAGGCCCAGCGTGCAGTCCACGAGGACCGCGCCGTCGGTGCTGCAGGCGGGGCCGAGCAGCTCCACGACCCGGTCGAGCAGCACGGGGACGTGCAGCGCGGGCTCGCGCGGCTCGTCTGCGCTCATGACGCGTCCTCTCGGTGCTGTCCGTGCGTGAGGTCGTCGGTCCGGCCGTGGGCCGACGGTCAGTGCGGGTGCTGCTGTCGTTCTCGGCCACGGTGGGCCCGGGATCGACTCGGGATCGGTGTTTAGGTGCGCAACTGCTGGTCAGGCGGTACCGACGGCCCTGCGGACTGCCGATGACCTGGGTGTCGCCGGCCCGAGGTGCCGGGACGACGCCCGGCGTGGAGCCGGGTGGAGCTGCGGTGCTGCGGTGCTGTGCGGTGCTGCCGTGCGGCGCTGCTCTGCGGTGGTGTGCCGCGGTGTCCCCGCGGGCTGCCCCAACGGTGGTGCTGGTGTGACTCGCGTGGCCCCAGGTGCTGGTGGGACTCCGGAGAGCCGGGTCGGGCCTGGTGCGTGGTCGTGCGGGGTGTCCGGGGAGTCCCGGGAGTCGTTCGGGTCCTGCGTGTGCCGTCCCGGTCGGCGACCGGGGCCGCGACTCGGTGCCGTGCCGTCCTGCTGCACTGCCGTCCTGCTGGTCTCGCTGGTCTCGCGTCGATCTGGTGTCGCGTCCAGTGGTCCTCGCGGGCGGGGCCCGCCTGGCGCCGGGGAAGTGCGCCAGGAGAGGCCCCGCACCGAGGTCCGCTGCTGCTCGGGGTCAGGGAGCAGGTGCTGCCGTCGTGCGGGTGGTGCTGATCGGACTGGTCGGGCTGGTCGGGCTGGTCGGGCTGGTCGGGCTGTCGCGTCCCGGGTGGCACCGCCTCCGTGCTCCGCCGGTCTCCAGCCGCGGGGAAGTCGGCTGGCGGTCCGGGTCCGAGCCGCGGGGAAGTCGGCTCGGGTGGGGCTCGGTCGTGCTGGGTGCGGTGGTGCTGTGTGCGGTGGTGCCGGGTGGGGCGCGGGGG